>JBFIHN010000668.1:0-1501 GCA_041601775.1 Acidimicrobiales bacterium | reverse complement strand
GGACCACGACGCGGGCCCCGGCGACGACCGGTTCGCGAAGCTCGGCCGAGCCGTGGCCCGGGTGTTCGACCAGCCATCGCTCCTGGAGACGATCCGCAACGCCACCATGACCGGCGACCGGGTCGCCGATGCCTATGCCGCGCTGATCCCCGACCTCGGCGCCCGGGCGCTGATCGACATGCTCGACGTGGCCTGCGAGCACGGCATCGACGCGGTGGAGAACGCTCCGCCGGAGCTCGTCGCCTTCCTCGCGGCGATGGAGGACACGCCCGACTGGGTCGACATGGACCTCGTCGAGCGGGGCGCGCTCGCGGAGCGGATCCCGATGGCGGCCGCCACGCCGTTCGCGATCCGCGGCGCGTTCTTGGCGACGTTCTTGAACAAGTACGCAGCGCTGCCGATGACGATGACGGGAACGCTGTCCGACGCCGCCGCGGCGAAGCGCGTGTTCGAGACGGCGAGCTTCTTCACGGCCACGACGATGCCGGGAGCGCTCGATCGCCACGGCAAGGGCTTCCACGCCGCGGCGAAGGTGCGCTTCATGCACTCCATGGTGCGCTTCCACATCCTGACCTCGGGTCGATGGGACGTGGCGACCTACGGCATCCCGATCCCCCAGGTCGATCAGATGCCCGCCGGTCTCATCGGCGTCTTCTTGATGGCCGCCCAGAAGCTCGCCAAGGGCCAGACCGAGTTCACGCCCGAGGAGCAGGCGTCGGTCGAGTTGTCGCGCTATCGCTGCTTCCTCCTCGGCCTGCCCGAGAACCTGCTCGGCGAGACGCCCCAGGAGATCGTGGACCTGCTCACCGCCCGGCACATCTCCCTGCGCGACGCCTACGACGACGAGACCTGCGGCACCCTGGTCCGGGGAACGATGGACGCCGAGCTGTTCGACCGCTCGTCGATCAAGGGTCGGGTCCACGGCTGGCTCGAGGGCGGGTTCTCGCGGTTCGTGCTGATCAAGAGCTTCCTCGGCGGCGACGTCGAGCGAGCCGAAGCGATGGGCATCACCTTCGGTCTCGACCAGAAGATCGCCGCGGCCACGGCTGGGGCGGTCGTCGGGGCCACGATCGCGTGCTACCGCGTGGGTCTGCGGATCCCCGGAGTCGCGGGCCATGTCGACCGACGCCTCAACGCCCGACTCGCCCATCTGCTCGAGCTGTACGGCCATGCCGACTTCGTGACCGACGCCGCCCACTACAAGATCGGCGCTTCCACCGACCCGTCCCGCTGAACCGTCGTCGCGCGCCGGGTGCCGTCAGCGGTGTGCTGGCGCCATGTAGAACCAGAACGGGAACGGCGCTTCCTGGTCCTTCAACGCTGCCCGCGCGGCCATGACCGTCTTGCCCGCCTCGGTTGCCTCGTAGAACCACGCCTCGGCGGCTCGGCCACCAGGCACGGGACCATCGACCAACTCGAGACCCGCCTCCTCGTAGTAGGCGCGGATGTCGTGGACGACCGCGACCGTGTTCTTGCCGGGGAGCGGCACGTCCTTCCAGGC
>JBFIHN010000667.1:0-1504 GCA_041601775.1 Acidimicrobiales bacterium | reverse complement strand
CTTGTCGCCCTCGTAGAAGTCGGCCACGTCGTACGCCTCGCGCTTGCGGAGCTTGTCGCGCCGAGCGGTCATCGCCCGGCTGACGTTGGCGAACGCCTCACCGGCACCGGTGCCGTCGGGGGCGAAGGCCATGGTCGACCGCTGGTCGTACCCGATGACGCCGGCCTCGCCGTAGGCGTCCATGCCCGCGCCGAGGTACGCGAAGGTCCAGCCGTGGGCCTCCTTCTCCTTCACCAGCCGCAGGATGTCGCGGCGGCGGAACTCGCGGCTCTGGTTCTCGTGGCCGTCGGTGATGGTGATGACGGTCGTCGCCTCGGGCCGCTTGCCGAGCGTGGCCCGCTGCTGCTCACGTACCGAGGCCATGGTGATGATCCGGCCGGTGGCATCGAGCAACGGCGTGCCGCCCCGCGGGACGAACGTCCGGTCGCTCAGCAACGGGACGTCGGTGATGCGGGCGCCGTCGACGAGCACGTCGTGGGCGTCCTGGCTGTCGAAGCGCACCAGGGTGAGGCGGGCATCGGCTCCGCCGCCCTTGCCGGCGTCGCGCTGTTCGGCGAGCAGGTTGTTGAACCCGCCGATCACGTCGCCGCGCATCGACTCCATCGAACCCGAGCGGTCGAGCAGCACGAAGAAGTGGGGGCGGGGGATGGGGCCGTCGTGGTGTTCCATACCCCTTCGTCGGTGGCGATGTGGCGGTGTGACAGCACGCGTCACAAAACCTCCGTACCGTGAGCACGTGGGGATGATCGAGGAAGCACAGGCGTTCCTGTCCGGTCGCGGACGTGCGTACGCCGAACGACTCGTCGCGCGGCAGCGTCTGAGCGACACCTGCGTCGACGACGTCGTCCAGGAGACGCTGATCGCCGTGCACCGCGCGGCCGAAGCGGGGACCGACATCGACAACGTCGAGGCGTTCGCCACGTCGGTCATCAAGCGCCGCGTGACCGACCTGCTGCGGGGCACGATCCGCCGCGCCGAGGTCCCGTTCGAGCGGAGGACCGACGACGGCGACGACCGCCGCTTCGATCCGATCGACCCCGTCGACCCGGCCGCCGCCCCGGAACTCGACCTCATGGCCACGGTCCAGACCGCGTCGCTGCGTACGGCGCTCGGGTCCAGTCTCCGGGGTGCCTCGATGCTCCCGGCCGCAGGTGCGCTCGCCGTGTTGGCGCACGTCGACCCGAACGATCCGGCCGCTCCGGCCGACGACTGTCCGCAGCCCCTCGGCGGTGCGACCCCGACCGAGGCCGCAGCGTGGGTCGGTCTCTTCTACGCCGGGCGTCGCGGTTGGTGGGCGGACGACGACACCCCGGCCATCCGCCAGCGCCGCAGCCGTTGGGCACGGGCACAGACCGAAGCGCTCCGGGCGGTGGCAGCCGACCACGGTCTCGACCCCGGCGGGTCCCATGCTTGATCCCCTGATCGAGAGCCGGGCCCTGATCGGCGAGTGGGACGGCGAAGGCCGTGGATGGACGGTTCGCGACTGGGTGCCCGGGCCGGCGGG
>JBFIHN010000666.1:0-1509 GCA_041601775.1 Acidimicrobiales bacterium | reverse complement strand
GGCGGCCTCGTCTGCGACGAAGTGGCTCCGGGGGAACGCAATGGTGTGCAGCTGTGCGGCCAGTTGTTGTTCTCGGCTCGCGGTCACGGTCCGTCCGGCGACCTTGTCGATGAGCCAGGCCAGGCCGGACAGGACGATGCCGCCGCCGACGACCATGGTGATGAACACGTTGGTCCGGTTCACCGACGCGCGGAGCCACGCGAACCGGTCGTAGTCGGGCCGCGTCTGCCGGATGCGGAGCAACACCGCCTGGTCGAACACGTCGTCTCGCTCGTCGCGCTGGTCGAACCGGGCTTCGAGACGATGGAGCTTCTGGAGGACGAGCCACCCGATCAGCGCGATCTCGGCGATCACGAAGATCATGGTGACGAACAGGGCGCGTGTCCATTCCCAACGATCGAGGTAGATCACGACGAACCAACCTGACGCCACCATCGTCAGGGCGAGGATCACGGCAGGGACCTTCTTCATCAGCGCTCCTCGATCGACGCGGGCGAACTCGAGTCGTCGGAGCACGAGTCGGTGATCTGTCCGCTGGTTCCGTCGACCTGCACCTCGCAACCTTCGGGGAAGCGGGCGACCGCGTCGCGCACGCCGACGACGGTCGGGACCCCGGCCTCGCGGGCGAGGATCGCGAGATGGGCGAGCGGGCTGCCGGTCTCGGCCACCAGCCCGCGCAGGCGACCCAGGAGGGGAGCGAGGCCCGGGCGGAGCGTGGTCACCACCAACACCGACCCGGACGGGGGATCGTCGGTGTCGTGGGTGACCGGACCCGACCCCACTCCTCCTCCGGCGCCGACCGCCTCGTCCCGGACACCGGGCCGTCTGACCGGGATCGGTCGCCCGCGATCGCTCAGCCGGAAGGTGCCGGGCAGCGGATCCTCCTCCTCGTCGGCCTCGACGGTCTGCAGTGTGGCTTCGCGACCGAGCAGGACCTTCCACGCGTCGTCCCAGTGCAGGTCGACCACCCGGTCCTGGGTTGCGAGGTGCGCACGTACGACGAGTCGATGTCCGACCTCCCATGCGGCTCGGGCCATGAGCTCCTGGACCCAGCGGACCCGCAGCCGCAGCGCTTCGCGCCGGAGACCGGCGACACCGGCTTGTTCTCGCACCCGCGCCGTCGGCGGCACGTGATCCGGTGTCTGGGGCAGTTCGACCGTCGCGGCGATCCGCGGTGGCGCGAGCGCCAGGACGATCGGGTTGTCCTCGATGATCGCACTGTCGTCCCGGCCGTCTCGTCGGGCCTCGCCGAGCACGCGGAGCGCGACGGATGCGCCCGTGATCTCGGGCGCCGCTGGATCGACGACGAGACCCATGAGGATCTCGTATGCATGAAGCGAGACCAGCGCTCGCTGCGCGCGGTCGATCAGCGCGACGAGCTGGCGATCGGTGAGCGTGGCGACGTCGACCACCCCGCGCAGTTCGGTGTCGGTCCGGTCGATCACGTCCATCGCGATGTCGGGCAGCGCGGCACGCAGCCTGCCGACTCGCCATGCCGACCGGACGTTG
>JBFIHN010000665.1:0-1510 GCA_041601775.1 Acidimicrobiales bacterium | reverse complement strand
GTCGAGGTCGAAACGGGCTTCCCACTGGTAGAAGCGGTCGGCGGCGGCCTGTCCGGCGGTGTCGGCGTCGAACGCCAGCACGATGCGGCGGGCGAACTTGCGCAGCATCTGCACGTGCTCGTCGGTGAGGGCGGTGCCGCAGGTGGCGACCGCTCGGGGCACGCCCACGCGGAAGAAGGCGGTGACGTCGGTGTACCCCTCGCACACCACGACCTCGTCGGCCTCGACGATCCCGGCCTTGGCCCGGTCGAGGCCGAAGAGGACCCGCGACTTGTCATAGAGCGGCGTCTGGCGGGTGTTCATGTACTTGGCGCCCTCGGCCCCCGGCATGATCCGGCCACCGAACCCCAGTGCGTGCCCGTCGCTGTCGTGGATCGGGAACAGCAGCCGACCGCGGAAGAAGTCATAGGGCCGTCCGCGGCTGTTGATCCCGCCGAGCCCGGTGCCCTCGAGGTCCTTCTTCGACATCTTCAGGGCGCTGGTCAACTGGTCCCACTCGTCGGGCGCCCATCCCAGCTTCCAGGCCTTGACCTCGGCGGCGTCGAAGCCGCGGCTGCGGAGGTACTTGCGGGTCGCTGCCGCATCGGGCGCCTCGAGCAGCCGACGGTGGTAGAAGTCCTCGGCCTTCTGCACGATGTCGATCAGCCGTCTGCGCTCGGCACGGGTCCGGTTCTCGCCTTCGTTGTCGTAGGTGAGGGTGATCCCGACCTTCGATGCCAGCCGCTCGACGGCCTCGACGAACCCCAGGTGCTCCTGCTCCCGCACGAAGGTGATGACGTCGCCGGAGGCCTGACACCCGAAGCAGTGATAGAGGCCGTCGACGGCGTTCACGTAGAACGAACCCGTCTTCTCGGCATGGAACGGGCACAGGCCCCGGTACCGCTGGCCGACCTGCTTCAACTGGACGTACTCGCCGATGAGACCGACGATGTCCGTGGTCGCCCGGACCCGGGCGATGTCCTCGTCGCGGATGCCCACAGGAAGGGTCTAGTCGGTCGGGATCGAGGCGAGGGCCGCCTCGAGGTCGGCGACGAGATCGGACGCGGCCTCGATGCCGACGGACAGGCGCACCAGGTCGTCGGGCACCTCGTTGGCGGTGCCCGAGACCGACGAGTGCGTCATCAGGCCGGGATGCTCGATGAGGCTCTCGACCGCGCCGAGCGACTCGGCGAGGGTGAACACCTCGGTCGATTCGCACAGTGCGCGAGCGGCGGCCACGCCACCACGCATCCGCAGGCTGACCATGCCACCGAAGCCGCGCATCTGGCGGGCGGCGACCTCGTGGCCGGGGTGGTCGGGGTCGCCGGGCCACAGCACCGAGGCCACGGCGGGATGCGACGCCAGCATCTCGGCCACGACGGCGGCGTTATCACAGTGGCGCTCCATGCGCAGATGCAGCGTCCGGCATCCCCGGTGGACGAGATACGAGTCGAAGGGTCCCGGTACCGCTCCGGCGGCGTTCTGGATGAACCCGACGCGTGCACCGATCTCGACATCGTTGGTGGCGACG
>JBFIHN010000664.1:0-1517 GCA_041601775.1 Acidimicrobiales bacterium | reverse complement strand
GCCGTGGCCTCGCAGTCCGCCGGCTGGTCGTGGATCATGTCCGGTCAGAACTGGCTCCATCACGCCAACGACACGGGCCCGAACGACGGTGTCGAACCCGACCAGGACTACGTCCGGCTGATCAGCCAGGTGGTGCCGAAGTGGACCCGCGTCGCCGAGAACGTCGGCTACCGCAGCTTCAGCGCCGGGTGCTCGGCGGCAGAGCTCCGCGCCGCGGTCCGTAGCGCTGCGTCACAGCTGCACGACACGCTCGCTGCCTCCTCGACCCACTACGCGAACATGGTCGGTGACTTCAACCAGGTCGGCGTCGGCGTCCACGTCGACGCCTCTCGGGTGTGGGCGACCGTCCGCTTCGTGAAGGGCCCGCTGCCGAACAGCTCGGCCGCATCGCGCTACATCCAGGCCCTCGTCGACCTGTTCCTCTCCCGGTCGGCCACGTCGAGCGACATCTCCCGTTGGTCGGGCGCGATCCAGATGGGCGACCGTGCCTCGGTCACCATGGCGTTGGCCACCAGCGACGAGTGGGCCGGCGTCCGGGTCCGCGACCTCTACCGAAAGGTGCTGGGCCGGACCCCGGACAACGCCGGTCGGCTGTACTGGGTCGATCAGATCCGCCGGGGCATGCGGCTCGAGGACGTGGCCATCGGTCTCTACGCCTCCCCGGAGTACTTCGCCCGCAACGGCAAGTCCAATCGTGGCTTCGTCACCGGGCTCTACCGCGACATCCTCCATCGCAACCCGGACGGACCGGGTCTGGCGCACTGGACGTCGATCCTCGACCGGGGGGTCATCGACCGCACCACGGCTGCGGCCAGCTTCTACGCCTCGATCGAGAGCCGGAACGATCGAGTGACGACCCTGTACAGCGAGGTCCTGGGCCGCAGCCCCGACGGCGGTGGTCTCCGCTACTGGGCCGACCAACTGCTGAACACCGGCGACGTCATGCTGGCGTCGTTCCTCGCCTCGTCGCAGGAGTTCTACACCCGCGCCACCCGCTGATCGGCGGTCACTCCGGTGGCCACGGTCGGGGCCTGGCGTCGTCGAGGCCGACGAACTCCTTGAGTTGGAGGAAGTACGCCGGAGGCTGCTGCTGCTCGACGTCGTCGGGCTCACTGCACCGCAGATGCGGGTTGTCGTAGGGGTCTTCCTCGACGAGGTACCGCCACCGGTCGAACAACTGCTCCATCTCGGCGTCGGAGACCTTGGGGTCCCGGCTCGAGGATTCGTGATGGATCAGCGTCACCTGTGGCTCGAGGACCGTGCGGAAGCCCGCCCGGTACAGCTTCAAGCAGAGGTCGAGGTCGTTGAAGGCGAGCGGGAACATGCTGGTGAACCCACCGACCAGGTCGAAACGGTCGGCCTGGATGGCGAGGCAGGCGCCGGTCACGCACAGGACGTTGGTCTGCACCGTGTACGACCCGTAGGGGCCGACGTCGTCGCCGGCGCGGCCGATCGCCCGGTGCCCGAAGCCGCTCCGTGTCGAGAGGCCCATGTGCTGGATGCGGCCGTCCGAGTAG
>JBFIHN010000663.1:0-1525 GCA_041601775.1 Acidimicrobiales bacterium | reverse complement strand
GCGCTGCACGAAGAGGGACATCGTCCCCACGACCCCGACGTCGCTCGTCACCTGCTCGAGGAACTCGGGCTCGACCCGGCGATCGTCGACCAGGCGATCCAGGACGAGAGCACGCACGACGAGATCAAGACGGAGCACCAGCGAGTGATCGACGCGGGCGGCTACGGCGTGCCGACGCTCTTCTTCCCCGACGGACAGTGCTTCTTCGGACCCGTGATCCTCGATCCGCCCACCGAGGGCGACGCGGTCCTCCGCCTCTGGCACGCGGTCACGGCCTGGACCGAGTTCCCCCATCTCTACGAACTCCAGCGACCCAAGACCGAGGCCGACGGTCGCTTCATCGCCCAGACCTTCAAGCCCTACCTCGAGGCACGCGACTGGGTCAGCATCGACCGCGGCAAGGTGGTCGACATCGACCGGCTCGCCGAGCAACCCACGTAGCGACCCGCCCCGCGGCGACCAGCCCGGAGCACCGAGTCAGCGTCGCCGCCAGGTCGGTTGGCAGCGCGGGCACCATCGGGCGCTTCGACCGCCGACGGTGCCTCGGCGGGTCTCGGCACCACACGTGCCGCAGCGGTCACAGCCATGCACCACCAGCTCGGCGGCGTACGAACCACGTCGGCCGTGCAGGTCGACCCACCCCTCGTCCGGCAGCGTGACACCCCCGACCGCGGTGGACGACTCGGTCACCGAGCGGGCGGCATCGAGGATGCGATCCCACGCCGAGCCCGCCACCTCGCCGGCCGGAGCCAGCGGGGAGATCCCCGCTCGATGGAGGGCCTCGTCGGCCAGGTAGCTGCCGATCCCCGAGACCGCTCCGCCCTGGTCGAGGAGCACGGCCTTGACCCCGACCCGGCGGCGCCGGGCATGGGCGGCCAGTGCGGCGCCGGTCACTCCGGGGTCGAACAGGTCGGGGGCGACCGGGGCACCCGCGGAGAGCAGTCGGATCTCGCCGAAGGTCCGCGGGTCGCGAAACCACACCACGTCGTCGACGCCGAAGTCGAAGACGGCATGGACGTGCCGGTCGGACGGGACGGCACCGCGCGGGCGGATCAGGAGCTGGCCGCTCATCCGCAGGTGCACGCCGAGCACCTCGTCGAGGTCGGCGAACGACGCCACGATCCACTTGCCGTGGCGAACGACCCCGCCCACCGCGTGGCCGACGAACCGTTCGAGCGAGTCGATCGGCTGGGCTCGTGACGTCCGGGGATGGGTGATCGTCAGCGACCGCAGCACATGACCCGCCGCGAACGCGTCGAGTTGGGCAGCGGCCACGGTGACCTCGGCGGCCTCGGGCACGGTTCAGTCTGGACCGGGTGCAGGTCGGGACGAAGTCCCGGCGTGCACCATCAGGCGGGCTGACGAGTCGGCGACGTGAGGAGCCGCCGAGCAGCCAGGACCGGGTGCAGGTCGGGACGAAGTCCCGGCGTGCACCATCAGGCGTGCTGACGAGTCGGCGACGTGAGGAGCCGACGAGCAGCCAGGACCGGGTGCAGGTCGGGACGAAGTCCCGGCGTGCACCATC
>JBFIHN010000662.1:0-1528 GCA_041601775.1 Acidimicrobiales bacterium | reverse complement strand
GATCTCGGCCGCACCACCGGCCCCCTCGGCCACCACGACGGCGAACCGCTCGCGCAGCGACCCGAACGCCTCGGTCACGACCGACCGCAGCCCGTCGGTCCGGTCGCCCCAGCCCGCGGCGTCGGTGGTGTCGATCTCCCGCCCCCGGACGACGACGTGACTCGTCCGGTCGCCGGATGGCTTGAGGAGGATCGGGTTCATCGCCGTCTCCACGTCGACGCCGGCGGCGAGCGCCTGCATGGCCTGGGCCCGTCCCACCTCGCCGCCGTCGGCGGTGACCGCCGCGTGGTTCGACATGTTCTGGGCCTTGAAGGGCGCGACCGAGTCGCCGCCGCGAGCGAACAGACGGCAGAGTCCGGCGACGACGGTCGACTTGCCGACCCCGCTCGCCGATCCGCAGACGAGGACCGCGCCCCGTGTGGATGGGGATGCGGTGCTCAGTAGTCGATGCCCTTCTTGGCGCGGATCCCGGACGCGTACGCGTGCTTGATCACGCGCATCTCGGTCGCGGTGTCGGCGATGTCGAGCAGCGCTTCGGGCGCATCCCGACCCGTGCACACCACGTTGGTCGACGGCGCTCGACCGGCGATCGCCCGTACGACCTCGGCCTCGTCGATCCATCCCCAGTTGATCGGATAGGTGATCTCGTCGAGCACCACGAGGCGGGAGTCGCCGCTCTCGAGGAGCGACGCCGCATGGCGCCATGCCTCCTGGGCCACGGCCTCGTCTTGGGTGAGGTCCTCGCTGAGCCACGTGAACCCTTCGCCGAGCGCGAACCACTCGACGCCGAGCTCGCGTGCGACCTTCTCCTCGCCCACGTTCCACTTGCCCGACTTGAGGAACTGCACCACGGTCACGGGCCAGCCTCGGGCGACGGCGCGGATCATCGTGCCGAACGCGGCGGTCGACTTCCCCTTGCCGTTGCCGGTGTTCACCAGGACCAGCGACTCGGCGCGTCGGAGCTTCGGGGGCTCGTGGTGTTCGGTGGGTGGCGCGTCCGTGGGGGTGTCGCCGGACGTGGATGGACCGATGGGGCTCATGAGTTGCGCTGTTCCGTTCGGGAGCGGGTGTCGATGGCGAGGCGGTGTTCACGTCGGCGGCGGACGGTGACGGTCACGGTGCCGTCGTCGGCGACGTCGGTGCTGGCGTCGACGCCCCAGTGCGCGCCGATCGTCTCGGGCGTCAGCACCGCGGCCGGAGTGCCGGCGGCGACGAGTCTGCCGTCGGCCATGACCGCGACCACGTCGGCGAACTGGCCGGCGACGCTGAGGTCGTGGACCGTGGTGACCACCGTGAGCTCGCGCTCGGTCCGCAGGTCGGCGACGAGCTCGAGGACGTCGAGTTGGTGTCCGACGTCGAGGGCAGCGGTGGGTTCGTCGAGCACGAGCAGCGGGGTGTCCTGGACGAGCGCACGGGCGAGGACCACACGCTGGCGTTCGCCGCCGGAGAGGGTGTCGACCCGCCGGTCGCGGAAGGACTCGAGGTCGAGTCGCTGGAGGACCGCGACCGTCCGTCGACGGTCGAGCAG
>JBFIHN010000661.1:0-1529 GCA_041601775.1 Acidimicrobiales bacterium | reverse complement strand
TCCCGACGCTGGTGACGTTCCACACCGTCCAACTGCCGCGGAACGCCAGCGGCAAGATCCTCAAGCGCGATCTCCGCGACGAGGTGGTCGCGGAGCGTTCCTGAGCGTCAGGGCGAGAGGCGGCGCATGCCGCGCAGGGCGAACGCGCCGAGGACGACCGTCAGCGCGCCCAGCGCCACGAGGCCCGGCCACATCTCGGACCAGCCGACGCCGAAGCCGGCCGGCGGTGCGATCTGGTCGGGGACGAATCCGGCCCGCGCCATCCGGAGGATGTTGGTCATCGGGTTGACCCGGGCGACCGATGCCAGCCAGCCGCTCATCGCCGCGATGGGTACCTGCGCGGTCGACAGGAAGATGGTGACGAAGATCCCCACCTGGATGACGGGTCCGACGTTGGTGCTCTGGACTCGGTAGACGAGGCCGAGGCCCCACAGCGCGGCGACGATCGACACGCCGAGCGCCGACAGGTAGAGCGCGAGCACGCCCAGCACCCCGCCGGGCACCGCCACTCCGCCGATCGCCGCCACGACGAGCACCGCCGTGGTCGTGAACGCCGATCGGAGCAGCGCGGCAGCGAGCGCGCCGCCGAGCAGGGTCAGCCGGCTCATCGGTGCGAGGAGGAACCGGTCGAAGAACCCGGTCTCGAAGTCGCGGGCCGACGAGAACCCGATCGTCACGCCGGCGAACGCCGCGCCTTGGATGATCGCCATCGGCGCGTACCACGACAGCGCGTTGCCGTTGCCGAACACCGCGCCAGCGAAGCCGAACGCCCCCGAGAACGTGATGACGAAGAAGATCGGCATCACGAGCGTCGGGATGAAGGTCGCCGGCTGGCGACGGATGCCCCGGAGGTTGCGGACGACCATGGTCTTGACGATCGCCCACGATCCGGTGCGGGTCTGCCCCAGGTCGACGCGCGCTGCGGTGCTGTCGACGCTCGTCATGTCGTGGTCCGGAGTCGATGCTGCAGTGCCCGGAGGGCGACGACGATCGAGATCGCGGCCAGTGCGGCCGCGACGCCGACGGCGACGAGGGCATCGGCGGCGGACCAGCCGAGCGTCTGCAGGTCGCGGAGGGCCTCGAGGATCCACGAGATCGGGTTGTACGTGGCAACCGAGCGATACCACCCCGACATCAGGTCGCGGGGGAAGAACGCCGACGACGTGAACATGAGCACGAAGATGAGCGGGAACGCTCCCTGGACCGCCTCGGCCGAGCCGGTCCGGATGCCGAGAGTGACGCCGAACCCACCGATCCCCACGGCGAGGAACGACGACACCACCACCAACACGGCGACGGCGCCGACACCGCCCTTGACGTTTGCCCCGAAGGCGGTGAGGACGACGGTGAAGAACACTGCTTGGGCCGCGCCCAGGAGTGCGCCGCCCGCCAGTCGTCCCACGAGGATCGACGTCCGCGACACCGGTGACGCGAGCAGTCGGTCGAAGAAGCCGATCTCGATGTCGTTCGCCATCTCGGTTCCGGCCTGGGTCGATCCGAACAACACGCCCTGGAGCACCGTCGCGGGG
>JBFIHN010000660.1:0-1530 GCA_041601775.1 Acidimicrobiales bacterium | reverse complement strand
TTCCTGAACCCGGGCTCCACCCGACAGAACTGGTACGAACCGGCCGTCGTGCGCCATCATTCCCGACTGTGAGCGACGACAAGAACCCCCTCGAACAAGCAGTCGACCAGGCGATGGACACCTTCGTGTACGCCCCGATCGGCCTGCTCTTCGATGGTCCGGCGTTGTTCCCGAAGCTGGTCGAGAAGGGCCGCACCCAGGTGCAGGTCGCACGGATGATGGGCCAGATGGCGGTCCAGATGGGCCAGGGAGAGGCCAACAAGCGAGTGGGGAAGGCCCAGAGCCAGGTCCGCGACTCGCTCGTCGCCGTCGGCCTCGTGCCCGCGCCGGCCGCCGAGCCCGACGTCGCCGCCGAGGCGACCACCAGGACAGCAACGGCCGAGAAGACCGCGGCGACGAAGACGCCGGCCAAGAAGACCACAGCCAAGAAGACGCCGGCCAAGAAGACGCCGGCCAAGAAGACGCCGGCCAAGAAGGCGCCGGCCAAGAAGGCGCCGGCCAAGAAGACCACGGCCAAGAAGGGCCCGGCTCGCGCGACCGCAGCCAAGAACGCCGCAGCGTCCGCGTTGAGCATCCCGGACTACGACAGCCTGTCGGCCAGCCAGGTGGTCAGCCGCCTGCGCGGTCTGGCGTCCAGCGACCTCGACGCCCTCAAGGCCTACGAGGCCTCCACCCGGGCCCGGAAGACGATCCTCAACCGCATCACGCAGCTCCAGAAGGGCTGAGGGAGGCGTGGAGGTCTCGGCGCGGCCCGCGGGCGCCTCCGACCTCGACGTCGTCGCCGACCTGGCCACCCTCGCGATCGAGGAGCTGACCCCGCACCGGGGCGGGGAACTGTGGCGCCGGGACGCTGCTCGCCCGGTTCCCACCGGCCCCTCGGTCCGCGCCGACCTCGACGATCCGGACACCCTCGTCGTCGTCGGCACGATCGACGGCGTTCCCGTCGGCTACGGCGTGGTCCATCGCGTGCCGTTGCGTGACGGCTCGGTCCTGGGTCGCGTCACCGACATCTTCACGCTCGCCGATGCCCGTGGCGTCGGCGTCGGCGAGGCGATGATGGATGCCATCGTCGAGTGGGCCACGTCGACGGGATGCTTCGGCATCGAGTCGCTGGCGCTGCCCGGTGACCGCCACACCAAGAACTTCTTCGAGTCCTTCGGGCTGGTCGCACGAGCGATCGTCGTCCACCGCTCCTTGCAGCCGTGAGCCGCACACCGGAGGTCGCCGTGGGCGCCATCGTGGTCCACGACGATCGACTCCTCCTGATCCGACGGGGACACGGACCCGCGGCCGGCTCGTGGTCCGTCCCCGGCGGGCGCGTCGAGCACGGCGAACTGCTCGCCGAGGCGACGGTGCGCGAGCTACGCGAAGAGACGGGTCTCGAGGGAATCTGCGGATCGCTCGTGGGCATCGTCGAGCGCTTCATCGACGATGCCCACTTCGTGATCCTCGATCACTGGGTCACGTTGCTCGACCCCGAAGCACCCGCGACCGCCGGCGACGATGCCGCCGAGGTCGCATGGGTGCCGG
>JBFIHN010000659.1:0-1537 GCA_041601775.1 Acidimicrobiales bacterium | reverse complement strand
GATGGCGACCATCGTCTCGTTCCACGCCCACCCCGACGACGAGTCGATCGCGACCGGCGGAACGCTCGCCCGCGCGGCAGCGGACGGGCACCGTGTCGTCCTGGTCTTCGGGACCAGAGGGGAGTGCGGCGAGGTCGCCGAGGGCTTCCTCGACGATGGCGAGGCGCTCGGTGACCGACGAGAGCGCGAGGTGGCCGCGTCCGCTGCGGCCCTCGGCGCCCATCGTGTCGAGTTCCTCGGCTATCGCGACTCGGGTATGGCCGACGAACCGACCAACGACGTGCCGGACTGCTTCTGGCAGGCCGACGTCGAGGAGGCCGCCGGACGGCTCGCCACGATCCTGCGTGAGGAGGACGCTGACGTCGTCACGGTCTACGACAGCCATGGCGGCTACGGGCATCCGGACCACATCCAGGTCCACCGGGTCGGGCACCGGGCGGCGGCGCTGGCCGAGACGCCACACGTCTACGAGTCCACCATGAACCGCGACCACCTTCGCCGGGTGATGGAGCATGCCGCCGCCGAGAACCCCGACTTCGAGGGTCCGGACCTGCAGGACGAATCGGCGTTCGGCTCGCCCGAGTCGGTGATCACGACGACGGTCGACGTCAGCGACTGGCTCGACGCCAAGCGCGCGTCGATGGCGGCGCATGCCTCGCAGATCCCCGACGACAGTTTCTTCCTGGCCCTCCCGGCCGAGGCCTTCGCGCTCGCGTTCGGCAAGGAGTGGTACATCCGGACGTCGCCACCGGTGCCGGGCACCGACGACTGGCTCCTGCCCGCCGCTGTGCAGTAGCAAGGCTCTCGTGACCGTCATCAAGATCAACGCCATCACCGTCCCGGAGAACTCGGGCGACGAGCTCGCCAAGCGATTCGCCGCCCGAGCGGGCGCGGTCGACGACCAGCCCGGCTTCGAGGGCTTCGAGCTCCTCCAGCCGACCGACGACCGCAACGTCTGGCTCGTCGTCACCCGATGGGCCGACCAGGAGAGCTTCGACACCTGGGTCGCGTCGAAGGACTTCGCCCACGGTCACCAGGGTGCCGACAAGCCGGCGCCGAGCGGCGGTCCGGTCTCGGTGTCGGCCGAACTCTGGAGCTACGAGGTCGCCGGCGGTTCTGCCGGGTGATCCGCACGCTCCACGCCGACCTGGCGTGGTTCGTCATCATCGGCAACGCCCTGGCCGGCTGCTGGGCCCTCGGAGCCCACTGGCTGGAGCCGCTGCGGGTACGCGGACTCTGGATCGCGACCACGGTCGTCGAGCTCTCGATCTTCGTGCAGGTCGCGCTCGGCGTCGTCCTGCTGAGCATCGAGGACATCGAGCTCGATCAGTTCCACACGTTCTACGGCTTCGTCGCGCTCGCCACCATCGGGATCATCTACAGCTATCGAGCGCAGCTCGAGCCCTACAAGTACCTCCTCTATGGCGGCGGGGGGCTCTTCCTGATGGGTCTCGGGCTCCGATCGATGCAGTTCAGTCCTACGTGAGGTCGCGAGCGGCGATCGCGCCGGTCAGTAGGGTCATCCCGTGATCGCCGT
>JBFIHN010000658.1:0-1542 GCA_041601775.1 Acidimicrobiales bacterium | reverse complement strand
CTCCAGGGCGTCGCCGACCACGTCGATGCCGACGCCGACGTCGACGTGATCGGCACGGTCGACGACGTGACCAGCGCCGTCATCCACACCTTCGAACTCCAAGCGTCAGCCGAACGGGATCCCCTGACCGGCCTGGCCAACCGGCGAGCGTTGAGCCGCACCCTCGAGGCAGCCGTGGCCGGCGCCCGCCCGGCGCTCGTGCTCTTCGGCGACCTCGACGACTTCAAGCAGGTGAACGACCGCTGGGGGCACGAGGCGGGCGATCTCGTGCTCAGCATCATCGGTCATCGCCTCCGCGACGCCGTGCGCCCCGGCGACGTGGTCGGCCGTTGGGGTGGGGACGAGTTCGTCGTCGTCTGCCTCGACGTGGCCCCCGGCCGCGAGAACGACGTCATCGGCCGTCTGCAGCACGCGCTGGCGGATCCGATCGAGATCGGCGGCGACCGCTACATGGCCCATGTGTCGATGGGTGCAGTACGCGCCGAGGACGGCGAGAACGCCGAGGCGGTGCTCCGGCGCGCCGACACGGCGATGTACGAGGCCAAGCGCACCCGCCACCGCAGCGTGGGCGCCCACCCCGGACCCTGACCCACCCCCTGCAGGTCGCCGACCGCCGCGCGCGGCCGTGGCATCGTGGTCGGATGCTCCAGGGACACGTACACCCCTCGTTCGGCGCGGTGACGCACCTCCTCGACAAGTACACATCCTCCCCCAAACGGTACGGCGGCGCGGTCTGCGTGTACTTCCGTGGCGAGAAGGTGGTCGACGCGTGGGGCGGGGTCCGCGATCCCTCCGGCACCCCGTGGGAGCAGGACACGATGGCGATCTCGTGGTCGACCACCAAGGGCGTCACCTCCACCGCGCTCCACGTCCTCGCCGACCGCGGACTGGTCGACTACGACGCGCCGGTCGCCGACTACTGGCCCGAGTTCGGGCAGGCAGGCAAGCAGGCCGTGACCATCCGCCAGCTCGTGTCCCACCAGGCCGGCCTGCACCGCTTGGCCGGCGTCGTCGACCACAGTGACGAGCTCCTCGACTGGGAGCACATGACCACCGTGCTGGCAGCCCAGCCATCCGATCCGCCTGCGGGCACCGGGTCCGGCTACCACGCCATGACCTACGGATGGCTCGTCGGCGAGGTCGTCCGGCGGGTGTCGGGGAAGAGCCTGGGTCGATTCGTCCAGGACGAACTCGCGCAGCCGCTCGGGCTCGACGGCCTCCACATCGGCCTCCCCGCCGAACACCGCCACCGCGTGGCTCCCCTCATGCCGCCCTACAAGGCCGCCAACCCCCGGATCGAAGCGGCGGTGACCGACTTCCTCCTCCGCCACGGTCCGTTCCGCCGGCTGGTGGAGACGTCCGCCGTGCCCGGGATGATGGAGCTGTTCCGTGACGTGTCGCTGCGGGTCCTCGATGCCGAGATCGGCGCCGCCAACGGCACGTTCACGGCTCGGTCCCTCGCACGGCTCTACGCGACGATGGCCAACGACGGCGAGCACGACGGCGTCCGGATCCTGTCCCCCGGTCGCGTCGGCCTCCTCG
>JBFIHN010000657.1:0-1551 GCA_041601775.1 Acidimicrobiales bacterium | reverse complement strand
GACGGACGAACTGTTGCAGGGCTGGGCGCCGATCATCGAGAACATCGAGCTGATCCCCGCCGACAAGGGCCGTTACGAGGTCACGGTCGACGGTGAGCTGATCTTCTCCAACGCCGCGCTGGGCCGCCACGCCGAGCCGGGCGAGGTCGTGGCGATCGCCCGGGAGACGATGGGCCCCGAGATCCCTCGGGACTGACCATCCCCCGACCCCCCCCAAGGTCGCTTCTGGTGAACAACCACGACACCTGGTGGTGTCGGGTGACCACCAGAATCAGAAGGGTCGGTTCTGGTGAACAACCACGACACCTGGTGGTGTCGGGTGACCACCAGAATCAGAGGGCCCATGGTGCGGGCGTCGGGCGATGCAGTGTCGGGACGCGGTCCGGGGCGCGGACGAGGTCGCCCATCACCCGGCCCACGGTCTGACGATCGTGCCAGACGTCGTGCGCCCACCACACGACGACCGAGTAGCCCATCTCGAGGAGTCGGGCATACCGCTCGGCGTCGTCGTCTCGCTCGCTCAGCGACGTGTGGCCGAAGCCGTTGATCTCGACGATCAGGGGCCACGTCGTCAGTCGGTAGTCGACGATGCGGGTCTTGCGCTCTCCGTCGACGCACACCTGCCGTTCGAGGGCGGTGCGCACCGTCCACGGCACGATCTCTTCGAACCGGTCCTCGAGGCCGCTCCCGGAGGGCTGATAGTCGGGCGGTCGCTGCTCGAGGAGCGCGCGGAGCACGACGATGCCGGACCGTCCACGCCCACCAGACCGATCTGCGAGCGCGTGGATGGCGGTGCCGTGGACGAGGCCGTCGCGCCACGCCTGGTCGAGCGTCCGGCTCATCCGTGCAAGCGCCCGCTCGTGACCGACTCGGTGGGTCCACATCCCCGACAGCCACAGGATCGTCTCCTCCGGTCGACAGACCGGGAGGTCCGACAGGCGAGCGCGGGCGCCTTCGTCGAAGCTCCGCAGCGTGTGGATCTGGGCGAGGCGTGTGCCCTTGCCTCCGCTCCCGCGTCCGATGGCGACGTGCGGCGGAGCGAGCCGAAACGGCCCGAAGCCCCACAACGCCGCTCCGGTCTTGCCCCACAGGAGGGCGGTGGGGCTCGCGTCGAGGACTGCATGCATGAGCCCCTGTTCGATCGTGCCGACGGTGGCCCGATGTCGCCGTACCCGAGTGCCGAGACGTTCGAGATCCGGATGGCGGTAGACGCGCCGGCGAGCCGCTGGCGTGGTCACCGTTGCGCTGATCTGGCGGTCAGCGACGAGGCCGTGTTGTCGTCGTAGGAGGTGGAGGATGTCGTCGGGGAGCATGGTGCCTCGCGATCGGGAAGCGGTTGGCACCGTTCGTGCGAGTGGTCCGTCTCCGATTTCGTCGAGCGACCGGGAAACGAACGTACCGACACCTGCCGACAAGAACCCCCGCCTCCTTCTGGTGAACGGAGGCGTCATCTGGTGGTCTCGATCGTTCACCAGAAGCGAGGGAACGAATTCTGGTGAACGGAGACGTCACCTGGTGGTGTCGATCGTTCACCAGAACGGTGGGTGGGGT
>JBFIHN010000656.1:0-1552 GCA_041601775.1 Acidimicrobiales bacterium | reverse complement strand
GTGAGGCGGGCGAGGTCGGCACGACGTGCGTCACCGTCGCCGAAACGGTCGAGGGTCGGGTCGAGCCACTCGCACAGCGCGTCGATCCGCGCTGCTGGGGCTTCGTCCTGGTCCGACCCGCCGGCTGCGGTGGTGACCGCGTCGGCGAGCGCACGGACGGCATCGACCCGGGACGTGGGCACGACGCCGGCATCGACGACGGTGGTGAGACTCCCGTCGGCCGGGTCGAGGGCTCCGACGATGCGTCGCGCGATCCCGGGACCGACCCCGTCGATGCGCTGGAGGATGCGGAACCACGCGAGATCGTCGCGTGGGTTGACCGCGACGCGACACAAGGCGAGTAGGTCCTTGACGTGCGCGGCTTCGAGGAACGCCAGCCCGCCGAACTTGATGAAGGGGATCTTGCGCATGGTCAACTCGACCTCGAGCAGGTCGCTGTGGTGGGCCGTGCGGAAGAGCACCGCCTGCTGCATGAGGGTGACGCCACGATCCATGGCATCGAGCAGTCGCTCGACGACGGCCACGGCCTCACCGTGTTCGTCGTGCGAGGTCACCAGCTCCGGTCGGGGTCCGGGGCCGCGGACGGCGACGAGGTCCTTCTCGTGACGCTCGGCCGCTGCAGCCCAGATGCGATTGGCGACCTCGACCACCTCGGGCGTCGATCGATGGCTGCGGGTCAGCGGCACCACCGTGGCGTCGAGACGCCCGGGGAAGTCGAGGATGTTGCGGACCGTGCCTCCCCGGAAGCCGTAGATGGCCTGCGCGTCGTCGCCCACGGCGGTGATCGTCGCCCCACCCGCGGCGAACGCCTCGAGGATGTCGGCCTGGACCGTGTTGGTGTCCTGGTACTCGTCGACGAGGACATGGTCGAAGCGTGCCGCGACGAGCGGTCCGGCTTCGGGGTGGAGGAGCAACGCCCGCCACAACACCAGGAGGTCGTCGTAGTCGACCAGATGGCGGGCGCGCTTGCGGGAGGTGTAGTCGCCGAAGATGCCACGCATGTCGTCGGTCTGGTCGGCCACCCACGGGTAGTGGGTGCGGACGACGGTGTCGAGGGGGACCCGCGTGTTGACCACACGGCTCAAGATCGACACGAGGAGTTCCTTGCGGGCCTTGCGTCGCGGCACCGTCTGGGCGGGGTCGACGGTGGCGGAGCGCTCGTCGCGGACCAGCGACACCAGATCGGCTGCGTCCGCGGGGTCGAGGAGCGTGATGTCGGCGTCGATGCCGACCGAGCGGCCATAGCGCCGCAGCAGCCGGTTGGCGACCGAGTGGAACGTCCCACCCCACACGCCGCGGAGCCGGTCGTGGCCGACCCAGTGGTCGGCACGCGACAACAACTCGGTGGCCGCCCGTCGACTGAAGGTGAGCAACATGACCCGCTCCGGGTCGACGCCGGTCGCCACGAGATGGGCGAGTCGTGCCGCCAACGTGGTGGTCTTGCCGGTCCCGGCGCCGGCGACGATCAGCAGGTGCCCGGCGGGGTGCTCGACCGCCCGCCGCTGTTCTTCGGTCAGGTCCGGCAGGCCGGTGCCGGTGGTACGGGTGCCGG
>JBFIHN010000655.1:0-1554 GCA_041601775.1 Acidimicrobiales bacterium | reverse complement strand
GGTCCTCGTCTACGTCGCCGGACAGACCCCGAGCGATGCCACCACCACGTCGTTGCTCGTCGTCGCCGGCGCATCGGTCTTCGGCCTGGCCGGTCACTGGCGTGCGGGCCGTGTCCGGGTGGCGCCGGGTCTGCTGTTCGGTCTGGTCGGCATCGGGGGTTCGTTCCTCGGCACCGGGCTCAACCGACGGATCGACGGCGACCTCCTCCTGCTCGGGTTCGCCGGCCTCGTCCTGCTCGCGGCCTGGCGGATGCTGACCCGCTGTCCGAGCTGCACCCGTGAGGGGGAGACCGAGGTGCTGGAAGCGGCCGACGCCGCGGCGGGCACCGGAGCCCTCCTGACCGAGACCCGCACCATGACGCCGCAGCGGCTCCTGGTGATCCTCGCCGCGGGGAGCGGCGTCGGCTTCCTGACCGGACTCTTCGGCGTGGGCGGTGGCTTCGTCATCGTGCCGGCCCTGACCCTGGCCCTGGGCTTCACGATGCCCGAGGCCGTGGGCACATCCCTGCTCGTCATCACCGTCAACGCTGCGACGGCGCTGCTCGCCCGTGGCGGCGTCGGTGCTGTCGACTGGGCCGTCGCCATCCCGTTCACGGTCGCCGCGCTCATCGGCGTCGGGGCCGGGGTACGGGCTGCCGACCGGCTCCCGGCGAAGACGATCCTGCGTTGGTTCGCCGGGTTGCTCGTGGCGGTGGCGGTCTACACCGCCGTGCAGGCCGCTGTAGCGCTGGCCGGTTGACCCACCGAAGCGCCGCCACCCGGATCCGGGCGGTACCTTCGCCGCGTGCGACGCGTGGTGGCGATCCTGACCGTGGCGGGCGCGCTCGTCGCTGGCGGCGGATGCGGATCCGGGGACGGCGACGTCGCGACCGTCACCGTGTTCGCTGCGGCGTCGCTCGCGGACGCGTTCGCCGACATCGAGCAGGCGTTCGAGGCCGCGTACCCCGGCGTCTCGATCGCGCTGAACTTCGCCGGCTCGTCGTCGCTCCGGGAACAGATCCTGCAGGGTGCGCCCGCCGATGTCTTCGCATCGGCGAACGAGGCGAACATGGCGCAGTTGGTCGCGGCCGGAGTCGCCGATGCCCCGCTGGTGTTCGCGACCAACCGCCTCGAGATCGCGGTCCCGGTGGGCAACCCGGCCGGCGTCGGCGGCCTCGCCGACTTCGCGGACGAGGACCTCGTCCTCGGGCTCTGCGCGCCGGAGGTCCCGTGCGGGGAGCTCAGCCGACGGGTGCTCACCGCGGCCGGGCTGACACCGGCACCGGACACCGAAGAGCCGGACGTCCGTGCACTGCTCACGAAGGTGGCGGCCGGCGAGCTCGACGCGGCGATCGTCTACGTGACCGACGTCCTGGCGGCTGGTGGCGACGTCGAGGGAATCGAGATCGCGTCCGCGGCCGACGTCGTGACGAGCTATCCGATCGCAACGGTCGGCGGTGCCGGTGCCGATGACGTCTCGGCGCTGTTCGTGGCGTTCGTGCTCGGGGCCGAGGGGCAGGCCATCCTCCGGGCACGGGGGTTCGCGGGTCCATGACCGACGGCTCCCGACGGACG
>JBFIHN010000654.1:0-1557 GCA_041601775.1 Acidimicrobiales bacterium | reverse complement strand
GTGTTCGTGGGCGGCATGATCGCCGGCCTCCTCCTCGTCGGTCTCGCCTAC
Organism: Acidimicrobiales bacterium; assembly: GCA_041601775.1. GTDB lineage: Bacteria > Actinomycetota > Acidimicrobiia > Acidimicrobiales > Salinilacustritrichaceae > Salinilacustrithrix. The sequence goes on along the minus strand of JBFIHN010000654.1, from coordinate 1,506 downwards.
CTCGCCATGCAGGGCCGGCGCGTCGGCCGCGGTCGGTCATGATCCGTCGCCGCGGGCTCGAGGCCCTCCGACGACTCGGAAACGCCGTCGCCGATCGATCCCGGGACGCTGCCGATCGCCGACGCATCGACGAGGACGAGATCCCGCCGCTCGGCGACGAACTCCGCGATGGGTACCACAACGGCTGGCGCGACGTCCCGTGTACCTTCGTCGCCTCGACCGGCCGTGCGGGGTCCAAGACGCTGACCGCACTGTGGCGGCTCGCACCCGACGTCCAGGCCGAACACGAACCCCTCCCACGCTTGGTCCACGCGTCCGGCCGGGCGTGGCACGACCCCTTCGACGATCGCTGGATCGACGTGATCCATGGAGCACGCGACGACCTGATCGGCGACGCCCACCGTCGCGGCCTGTTGTACGCGGAGACGAACAACCGGCTGACGAGCCTGGCCCCAGCGTTCCTGCACGCATTCGGGAGTTCCCGAGGGGTCTTGCTCTGGCGTCGCCCGGAGACGTTCGTCGTCTCGGGCCTGCGCCGCGGGTACTACGAGGGCCATCACTGGGACTTCGCCCGCTACACGCCGAGAACCGACGATCCCTTCGCCGAGCGTTGGGACACGTGGCCGACCGGGCTCAAGGTCACCTGGCTGTGGGCCGCCACCAACACCTTCATCCTCGACCTCGTCGAGGCACAACCCCGTCGGTGGACCGTCCTCGCGTCGTCCCAGCTCTTCGCCGGCGAGCCGCGCACCCTTGCGCAGGCGTTCGCGGCCGTCGACGCCGACGTCCCCGCCGACGCGAAGATCAAGCGCGTCCTGTCCTCGAAGATCAACGCCCAACAAGACGGCGATGCGCACGACGTCCCCTTCGAAGGGGACCACGCTGCCGAGTACCGGGAGGTCGTCGAGCCCGTCCTCGAACGACTCCAGGCGGCGTCCGCTCGACGCTGACCGGACCCGGTTCGGTCACGAGTGCGGCGGATCCGGCGGCTTCCCGTCGACGCCGGCGTAGCGGCCGGAGGCATCGACCCGCTCGTAGGCTGCACGATCGCGTTCACCGACGACGCGCCAGGGGCCACCGGCCACGATCGACCGGTCCGGGACGTCTCCGGCCACGACGGTGCCCATGCCGATCACGGCCCCGTCACCGATGGTGGCCCCGGGAACGATGCAGACATTGGTCCCGATCCACACGTTGCGGCCGATGGTGACCGGCTTGGCCACGCGGACCTCGTCGAAGGGCAGCCGTTCACCGTCGATCCGGTGGTTGATGGTGTAGATCACCACGTTGCGGGCGATCTTGGTGTTGTCACCGATCGAGAGGCCGCCCTCGCCGCGGATGTTGGCGTTGTCGTTGATGACCACGTTGGAACCGATGTGGATGCTCTCGCCGCCGGTCAGCCGGATGTGGCCTCGCACCGACGTGCCCGCGCCGACCGATGCACAGCGGGCGAGCGCAGCGCTCCCCTGGTGCCGGGCCACTGCCTGGCGGATCGCGTGGTGCATG
>JBFIHN010000653.1:0-1565 GCA_041601775.1 Acidimicrobiales bacterium | reverse complement strand
CGGGAGATCGACACCACCGACGCCGCGGGCTGGGGCGACCGGACCGACGGGCTGCGGTCGGTCGTGACCGAGGCGTTCGGGTCGCTGCGCGAGCGGTTCGCCGTCGTGGTGGCCGAGGGGGCCGGTGGTGCGGCCGAGATCAACCTGCTCGAGCGGGACCTCGTGAACCTCCCGCTCGCCGCAGCGACCGGTACACCGGTCCTCTTGGTCGTCGACATCGACCGTGGCGGGGCGTTCGCCGCCGCCCACGGCACGATCGATCTCGTCCCGGACCGCCTGCGTGCCACGATCGGCGGCATCGTCTTCAACCGCTTCCGGGGTGACCCGTCGCTGCTCGATCCCGGCATCGAGGAACTCGAGGCGCGGACCGGCGTCCCCGTCCTCGGCGTGCTCCCCCATCTCGGGGGCGGAACGCTCCTGGGTGTGGAGGACTCGCTCGACACCGGCCGTCCGGCGGGGGCGACGAGGTCGCAGGATCCGATCCGCGTCTCCGTGCTCCGCTTCCCCCACCTCGCCAACCCCTCCGACCTCGACCCGTTCGCCATCGAACCGGACGTCGACCTCCGCTGGGCGACCCAGGGGTCCGACCTCGCCGACGCCGATCTCGTCATCCTCCCCGGGAGCCGCGCCACCGTCGCCGACCTGGCCTGGCTCCGCGACCGCGGCTTCGTCGACCACCTCCGGTCGACCGACGCAGACGTGGTCGGCATCTGTGCCGGCCACCAGATGCTGGGTGCCACCATCGTCGACGATCACGAGTCGCGGTGCGGCACGGTCGCGGCGCTCGGCATGACCCCGATACGCACCGTGTTCGGAACCGACAAGGTGGTGCGACGTCGGCACGGGATCGCCGATGGACGACCGGTGCGGGGCTACCAGATCCACCAGGGCCGCGCACCGTCCGGCGACGACCCGTGGGTCCGATTCGACGACGACGCCGGCGACGAGGCCGACGGGTTCCTCCATCCGAACGGTCGCATCCGCTCCACGTCGTTGCACGGGATCTTCGACGACGACGCGTTCCGGACCGCGTTCCTCGCCGACGTCGCGGCCCGGCACGCTCGCTCCTACGACGCAGCACCGCACACCCATGCGGGCGCCATCGCGTTGCAGCACGACCGCCTGGCCGACTGGGTCGACGCCCATCTCGACGTCACCGCCGTGCGGGCGCTCGCGGCAACGGCGGCGCCGGCCGGCACGGGGCCTGGATGGTGACCACGATGCCCTGGACGCCGACCACGGCCGAGGTGGTCGATCCGACCGCCGACGACACCCGTCATGTCGCGGTGTGGTCCTTCGCCGACCCGGTCATGGCCATCTCCTCCGCCCCGGTCGGCGGGGGCACCGCGGCCGTCGACTGGATCCTCAACATCGGGGTGGTCGAGCGATACCAGCGGACCGATCTCGCCGCCCATGCCGACGAGATCGCCGCACGCCTCGGCCTCCGCGGTACCGGAACGGCGCTGCTCACGGCCGCCGACGTCCGCAAGATCGTGCGGGGCGAGGACGAAGGGGTGATCGTCGACGCCACCGTGGGCGTCACCAAGCCCACCTGGGCGGCCGAT
>JBFIHN010000652.1:0-1573 GCA_041601775.1 Acidimicrobiales bacterium | reverse complement strand
GTGCCGGTCTCGCCTACCTGACGGAGACGTCGGACGATCGTCCTGCCTACCTGCTCGGCGAGTCGTGGTCGGGGGGTCGCTGGTGGTTCTTCCCGGCCAGCGCCGCAGTCAAGCTCCCCGCCACGTTCTTCCTCGCGATCGCCGCGGGTGCGTGGGCCATGGTGCGCGCATCGCGCGGTCGTGCTCGGCGCGCGGCCGTCGTCGTCGCCCCGCTGGCCGGGGTCCTCGCCGTCTTCCTCGCCGTCCAGCCCCTCGATCTGGGCCTCCGGCTCGCCGTGCCGGTCCTGGCTCCCGTCGTGGCCCTGTCGGCGGGGGTCGTCGACCTGTCGCGCCGGACGGCCGTCGCGGTGCTGATGGTCGTGGGTGCCGGCCAGTTCGTCGCCCAGGTGGCGGCGTTCCCCGAGTCGTTGGCGTGGACCCCACCCCCGTTCTCGGACGGCTACCGGGCGGTCAGCGACTCGAGCATCGACTTCGGGCAGGCCAACGAAACGGTGCGGGGGCGGCACGAGACGACCGCGTTCGTCGCCGCCTCGCTCACCGCGCCCCGGGGCTACGACGTCTTGCCCGGAGTGCCACGAGTCGAGACGGCCCAGGACGCGCAGCTCATGGGCGACGTGGTGGTGTCGGCAACCGAGCTCACGGTCACGCACGCCGAGGAGCTGTCGTGGCTGCGGGCCTACTGCCCCGTCGAGGTCATCGCCTCGAGTGTCCTGCGGTACCGGTTCGAGACGCCCGTCGATCGCTCGCCCGGCCCGGACACCCCGGCGTCACCCTGCCGTGGCGAGGTCAGTGCGCGTCCCTGAGCCCCCGAGCTCCGAGTCCGGTGCCGGCCACGCCCGGCGGACACCGGCGACCGCCAGCGCGATCACCGCCAGGTGGACCGCCCAACCGAGCGGGCCGATGGCCATCGTGAACAGGGTCGGGTTCAGCCCGAAGCGTTCGATGTTGCGGAGGTGACCGACGATCAAGGTCTCGCCGGTCAGCACCATCGGCATGGTGATCAGGGCCAGACCCATCGACACCATGCCGAGGCCGATCACGACCTTGCGGACCGTCGGGACGAGCGAGGGAAGGGTCCGTGCGACCGCCACGACGAGGAACGGCATGGCCGGGATCATGTACCGCGGGCCAGCGGTCTCGCCGCCCCAGGGGTTCGACCACGACGACTGGAGGAGGAAGAAGCCGAGTGCGACCAGCGCCGGCACCAGGAGGTCTCGTCGCCTGCTGCGCATGTTGAGGATGAGTCCGACGACACCGACGATCACGATCGGCGTGAACATGTAGCCCTTCTCGGCGAAGAAGATCCGCACCATGAAGCTGGGCTTCGGGAAGAGACGGGAGTCCTGGAGGGAGTCCTGGATGGCGCTCTCCTTCGCGCTGTATCCCGTCCCGATGCGATCGTAGAGATGGAGGCTGTGGGCGATGACGCCACAGACCGCGATGACGTGCGGCGCGACGAACAGCGCGGCTCGTCTCCATCCCTCGCGCACCAGCACGTAGGCCGTGAGGATCGCGGCGACACCGGCCATCGGGTACTCGCTGGCCACGGCGATCGCCGACAGCAACGACGCGG
>JBFIHN010000651.1:0-1573 GCA_041601775.1 Acidimicrobiales bacterium | reverse complement strand
CTGTGAAGAGGTCGATGCCGACGTGATCTGTGACGATGGCAGCACGGCCACCGACACCGACGGCGATGGCATCGGCGACCAGTGCCCCGAGGTGCTCGACAGCACGGTGACGCCGGCCGCTCAGCCGACGCCGGCCGCTCAGCCGACGCAGACCCCGACCCTTGCCTACACCGGGGCGAGCTCGATGACCCTGGCTGCCGGAGCGTTCATGTTCCTGCTGGTCGGCCTCGGTCTCCTCCTGGCCGGCAAGGAGATCGCCGACGCCTGAACCGTCGCGGTGGCGACACGCGAAACGGCCCGGTGGCAATGCCACCGGGCCGGTCCGAGCGGATCTCTGGATGGCCCGCAGGCCATCGTGAGCGTCTAGAGGAACTCGGCGAGGTCCTCGAGCAAGGCACCCTTGCCCTTGGCGCCGATCATCTTCTTGGCCGGCTGGCCGTCCTTGAAGACGATGAGCGTCGGGATCGACATGACGTCGAACCGGCGGGCGGTGTCCTGGTTCTCGTCGACGTTGAGCTTGACGACCTTGATCTTGCCGGCCTGCTCGGTCGCGATCTCGTCGAGGATCGGGGCGATCTGCTTGCACGGGCCACACCACTCGGCCCAGAAGTCGACGATGACGGCCTCGTCGGCGGCGCCGATGGTCTCGTCGAATGTGGCGTCGGTGACGGCGGTTGCAGCCATTGCATCATCCTTGCTCTGTAGGGGGTTCAGGTGGTGGAACCCGCAGGGGTCCCGAGATATTTCGCTACCAGTTGGTCTCGGTGCGCTGTTCGTCGATGTCGCCTTGGTCCTCGAGCCAACGCTCGGCGTCGATGGCGGCCTGGCAACCGGAGCCGGCGGCGGTGATGGCCTGGCGGTAGGTGTGGTCCTGGACGTCGCCGCAGGCGAACACACCGTCGACGTCGGTGTAGGACATCTTCTCGCGTCCCTGGGCTCCGGTGATCAGGTAGCCGTTGTCCTCCATGGCCAACTGCCCCTTGAACAGATCGGTGTTGGGACGGTGGCCGATGGCGATGAACAGGCCGGTCACGTCGTCCATGACCGAGACCTCGTCGGTCTCGACGTTGCGAACCTTGATCCCGTCGAGCTTGGTGTCGCCGAGGTACTCCTCGACGACGGTGTTCCACAGGAACGAGATCTTCGGGTTCTTCTCGGCGCGCTCGGCCATGATCTTCGACGCCCGCAGCTCGCCCCGACGGTGGATGATCGTCACCTTCGACGCGAACTTGGTCAAGAAGGTGGCCTCCTCGACCGCCGAGTCACCCCCGCCGATCACGGCGATGTGCTGGTCGCGGAAGAAGAAGCCGTCGCAGGTCGCGCACGTCGACACGCCGTGTCCGATGAGTTCGTTCTCCCGCGGCAGGTTCAGCATCAACGACTGGGCGCCGGTCGACACGATGACCGTCCGGCCGCGGTAGGTGGGCTCGGCAGCATCGGGGTCGCCGACCCAGACACCGAAGGGCCGGGCCGAGAAATCGACCTTCGTGACCTTCTCGGTACGGATGTCGGCCCCGAAACGCAGGGCTTGCTCGCGCATGCCGACCATCAGGTCGGGGCCCATCACGCCGGT
>JBFIHN010000650.1:0-1582 GCA_041601775.1 Acidimicrobiales bacterium | reverse complement strand
GTCGTGATCCGACCCCGGAGGCACACGCCGTCGCGCTCGGTGGTCTGCACGTCGACGATGAACTGGTTGGCGTTGTCGTTGGTCGTGCCACCGAAGTCGGGCGAGGCGCTGAAGCTGCCCTCGGCATCGGTCTTGACGACCACCCGACGTTGGGCGGCAGCGCCGCCGGGAGGCATGCGGTCGCCGTTGCGCAGAGCGGTGACGACCACCTCGACGGCGACGTCGGGGCCCACGGACGTGGTGCCGGTGACCTGGGCGATGCCGGTCACGAAGTCGAACTCGGCCAGCAGGGAACCGCTCGGGCCGGTTTCGGCGCTGAAGGTCGCGAGGACCTGCCCGACCCGGGTGGGGACGAGTTCGGCTGCGACGGCCAGCACGCCGACACCGGCCAGCCCTTGCAGTACCTGTCGTCGACCGATCGGTGACCGGACCTGATCGTCGTTGTCCCGGATCTGCATCGTTGCCGCCTCGTCTCGTCCGCCGCGAAGACCTGGACGGTACCGTTCGGCGAGTGATCGGTGGGCGAACGGTGGCGTTGTGCATGATCGTGCGCGACGAGGCGGCGGTCATCCGACGCTGCATCGAGTCGGTTCGTCCGCTGATCGATCACTGGGTGATCTGCGACACGGGGTCGGTCGACGGGACGACCGCCATCCTCACCGAGGCGCTCGGTGACCTGCCCGGCACGCTGCACCGACACCGGTGGATCGACTTCGGCCACAACCGCACGCTGCTGATGGAGGCGGCCGCCGGCACGGCCGAGCTGTTGCTGCTCGTCGACGCCGACATGACCCTCGAGCAGGCCGCAACGATCGGCGACCTCGACCAGCTCGACCCCGAGGTCGATGCATGGCTGATCCGCCACCAGGGCGATCTGAGCTACTCGGTGCCCCGGCTGGTCCGCGGCGACCGGGCATGGCGATTCGAGGGGGCGACCCACGAACACCTCGCCAGCGATACCCCCATCCGCCAGCGCGCGTTGAGCGGACTCGTCGTGCGCCATCACGCCGACGGCGGCAGCCGCAGCGACAAGTTCGAGCGGGACGAACGACTCCTGCGGGCGGCGGTCGAGGCCGACCCGGGCGACGCCCGAGCCTGGTTCTACCTGGCCCAGACGCTGCGCGATCTGGGGCGGAGCGACGAGGCGGTCGAGGCCTATCGACGGCGGAGTGCGCTCGGCGGGTGGGACGAGGAGTTGGCCTACTCGTGGCTGCAGATCGGGCTCCTCCTCCAGACGGACGATCCGGACCGGGCGATGGGAGCCCTGCACACCGCATGGGAGACACGACCCTCGCGTGCCGAGCCGTTGCATGCGCTGGCGCGGCTGCACCGCAACGCCGGCCGTCATCAGAGCGCGCTCGTCATGGCCGAGCGAGGACTCGCGTTGGCCCCCTCCGACGACCGGCTCTTCGTCCACCGCGACGTGGAACGCTGGGGACTGCGCTTCGAGCGATCGATCGCGGCCTACTGGACGGGCGATGTCGAGACGGCGCTCCTCGACACCGATGTGGTGCTCGCCGAGCCCGGCCTTCCGGCCGACGTCGTCGATCACGCCACCCGGAACCGCGCCTTCTGTCTGGAG
>JBFIHN010000649.1:0-1585 GCA_041601775.1 Acidimicrobiales bacterium | reverse complement strand
GCGTTGACCCCGATGAAGATGTCGTTGGCACCGATGACCTCGGCCCAGGCCAGCGCGTAGCTGAGGAACACGGTGTTGCGGGCCGGCACGTAGGTCGACGGGATGCCGGCGCCGATCTCGTCGTCGGTCCGGGCCTTGGGGATCTCGCCGTCGCCGAGCAGGCTCGACCCGCCGAAGGCCGCCAGGTCGATGTCGACGATCCGGTGTTCGACGGCGCCGAGCGCCTCGACAACCCGGGCGGCGGCGTCGAGTTCGAACGTGTGGCGCTGGCCGTAGCGGAAGCTCATGGCGTAGGCGTCGAACCCCTCGTCGTTGGCGATCGCCAGACACGTCGCCGAATCCAGGCCGCCGGAGAGCAGGACGATGGCGGGGTTCGGGGGCGGGGTCATCCCCCCGAACCGTACGACCCGGGCCGAGATCGCGGGCAAGACGGCCGAGCGACCCGACATTCCCGAACCTGTTGACCGGGCGGTCAGGTCGCGGCCTATCCTGATATCGGTCGTTATCCAGACAGCTGACCAGTATCCAGACAGCTGACGAAGAGAACCCAGGGGGAACCGGGTGGCCGATTCGAAGAAGCCGCGAGCAGCATTCGCTCCGTGGGACCGCCGCGAACTGCCGGGGTCCTTCAGCGTCGAGGAGACCGCTGCTCGCGTGGGTCAGTACAAGTGGATCGAGATGAAGCTGTTCGAGGCGCTGGGCGGCTGGGTCGCCACCGTGCCCGAACTCGACATCAAGATGCGCCTCGGTACCCACTGCTACCACCACGCCTGGCACGCCGAGCTGTGGCACAAGCGCCTGCCGGAGCTGCGCGAGATGAACCCCGAGCGGCTGACGCTGCCGGCCAACGACGGGGTCGTGGCCTTCATGGACGCGGTGGCCGAGCCCGGCGAACACGACCAGACGATCGAGAAGCTCGTCGGCGTCTACCGGGTGCTCATCCCCCACAAGATCGCCGCGTACACCTACCACCTCAACAACACCTCGACGATCACCGACGCACCGACCATCCGGTCGCTGCAGTTCGCCATCGCCGACGAGGTCGCCGACTTCACCGACGGCACCCTCATGTTGACCTCGCTCATCGAGACCCCGGAAGAGGTCGAGCGGGCCAACGCCCATCAGCTGAAGCTCGAGCAGTTGCTCGTCGCCAGCGGCGGCATCTGCGGGCCCGGCACGATCGGCGACGCCTACGACCTGACCGTGCACGCCGCAGCCAACGGACACTGAGGAGAACGTCATGAAGAAGCTCATCTCACCCGAGGAACTCGGCCGCGACGACCGCTTCGAGCGCGCCGACATGATGGATCGCATCGCCGATCCACGGAACGCGACCCCGACCGAGGACCCCAAGCGTGGCCGCGGCCGCCCGGGTCGTCTGACACCCGACCGTGCCGATGCCAGCGACTCGGCTCGCGCCCTGATGCATGGCATCTTCGTGGGTGAGATCCAGGCGCTCGAGGGCGCCGGGCGCACCTGCTACGACTTCGAGGTCGGCAAGGGCGAGGACGACGTGCCCTTCGAGTTGAAGCTCGACATGGCCCGCCAGTGCTGGGACGAAGCCCGCCACTGTGAGATCAGCGTG
>JBFIHN010000648.1:0-1592 GCA_041601775.1 Acidimicrobiales bacterium | reverse complement strand
CTCGACGCCGCTCAACGACGCCGCCGAGGCGCACGCCATCGCCGAGGTGTTCGGCGCCGACGGGCCCCCGGTCACCTCGACCAAGGGCGTCACCGGTCATGCGTTGGGAGCGGCCGGCGCGCTCGAGGCCGTGGCGGCGATAGCGTCGATCCAACACCGGCAGATCCCCCCGACGATGGGTACCGATGCCGTCGACGCGGACCTCCCGCAGATCGACCTGGTCGTGGGTGCAGCACGCGACTGGGAACCCGGTCCCGTGCTCTCCAACAGCTTCGGTTTCGGCGGCCACAACGGCTGCCTGATCATCGCCCCCGCCTGATCGCGTTCGCGCCGCCGGCGACGACGCTGGCGACGCTGGCGACGCTGGCGACGCTGGCGACGCTGGCGACGCTGGCGACGACGAACCCAACGTGCCGATCGGCACGTACCGCGACGAATCCGTCGTGCGACGTGCCGATCGGTACGTACCGCGACGTCGGTCCGCGGTGCGTCGGGACGGCGGTGGGACGAGCGCGGTGCGTCGGCCGCTACGGGGCGTCGGCGACGACGAAGAGGAGGTCCGCCTCACAGGCCTTGTCGCCGTCGACGCTGGCGACGCCGTGACCCTTGCCGGCACGAGCCGACATCCGACCCATCGTCATCTCGAGCGTGAGGGTGTCGCCCGGCAGGACCTGGCGGCGGAAACGAGCCTTGTCGACCCCGCCGAAGAGCAGGAGCTTGCCCGCGAAGCGTTCGTCCTGGAGGGCGGCGATGGCGCCGCACTGCGCCAGCGCCTCGAGCATCAGGACCCCGGGCAGCGTCGGCCGACCCGGGAAGTGGCCGGCGAAGAAGTCCTCGTCTCCGGTGAGGACCCACGAGCAGCGCGCGGACTCGCCCGGCGTGACCTCGTCGACCGTCGTGATGAAGGCGAAGGGCTCACGGTGCGGGAGGATCTCGCGCGGGTCCAGTCCGGTCACGACTCGTCCAGCGCCTTGAGCAGGAGCTTCGGCGTGTTCTTCGGGCTGATCTTGGGCCACGCCTCGAGCAGTTTGCCGTTCTCGCCCACCAGGAAGGCCGACCGGATGATGCCCAGGTACTTCTTGCCGTACATCGACTTCTCGCCCCAGGCGCCGTACTTCTCGGCCACCTTGTGCTCGGGGTCGGACAGCAGCGGGAAGCCGAGCGAGTACTTGTCGTCGAACTTCTTCTGCTTCCCGGGCTCGTCGGGGCTGATGCCTAGGATCTGCACGTCGACGTCGTCCTTGATGGCCGAGAGCTCACACGACTGGGTCGTGCAGCCGGGCGTGTCGGCCTTCGGATAGAAGTACACCAACACCTTCTTGCCCTTGAAGTCGGTGAGCTTGACCTTGTCGCCGTCCTGGTCGACGAGGGTGAATGCGGGGGCGCGATCGCCAGCAGAGAGTGCCATGCCGCCGATGATGGCAGACCGGAACCGCCCTGCGGCTCACTCTGCGTTCCGCATGGCCTCCGCCGACATCGAGAAGTACTGGCGGATCTGCTGTTCGATGTCGACGTCGACGTCCCGCTCCGCACACAGGCCGCTGAGCGCGCCGATCATGTGCTGGAACCAGGCATCCCGTTCGGCCGGTCCG
>JBFIHN010000647.1:0-1592 GCA_041601775.1 Acidimicrobiales bacterium | reverse complement strand
GGTCGGTCGGCCGACGATCGGGCGTCGTCGACCCGGCGACGCAGGTTCGTGACCCGGCGGGCGACGGCCGAGGTCGCCAGCGCCGCGCCCACGAGGACGGGAGCGATCTCGAGTCGGCCCAGGAGCATCAGCGGCATCAACGCGGCACGGGCCGGACGCGGGAGCCCCAACACGCCACCGTTGCCCGGGGCCAGGTCTCCCAGGGCCGGCCCCATGTTGGCCACGGCGGAGATCGCACCGCTCATCGCGGTCACCAACTCGCCGCCGCGGGCGGCGACGACGACCGCACCGGACGCCGCGACGATCAGGTACTGCGCCTGATACCCGATCATCCGCGAGACGAGCGCGTCGCTGACGATCCGCCGACCGACCCGCACCGGTGTCACGGCACGCGGATGGATCTGCAGGACCAACTCGCGTCGCAGGTACCCCACCAACGTGAGGGCCCGGACGAGACGGAAGCCGCCGCCGGCCGACCCGGACATGGCGCCGACGCCGATGACCGCGAGGAGGAGCACCTGGCCGCCGATCTCCCACGCGCCCCAGCCGCCGACGAAGTGCCCGGTGGTCGACGCGGCGGAGGCGACGTGGAACAACGACCGGCGGATCGACTCGTGGGTCAGACCGTCGATCGACTCCGTCAACGCGACCACGGCCAGCCCCCCGCCGAAGATCACCGTGAGGTAGGCGCGGAGCTCGGAGGACCGCCACAGGGTCTTGCGGGTCGCCGGACGCAGGGCACGGACGAGGAGCGCGAGGTTCGCGCCGCCCAGGACCATGCCGCCGAAGCCAGCCCACTCGACCGTGGTCGAACGGAAGTGCCCGAACGATCCGGCGTGATTCGCGAAGCCACCGGTCGAGATCGTGGTCGCGGCGTAGGTCACGGCGTCGAAGGGTCCCATCCCACCGAGGAGGTACAGCGCGATGCCGGTCGTCGTCAGCAGGGCGTAGAGCGCCGTGAGCCGGCGCAGCAGCTGCACCGTCCGGCGGCTGCGAAGCGATGTCCCGGAGTGGCGTTGTCCGGCGTCGGTCACGTCGAGGCCGCCGACGCCGATCGACGGGAGGACGGCGACGACGAAGAGCAACGCTCCCAGACCGCCGATCCACTGCGTGCCCGCCCGCCAGAACAGCGTTCCACGCGACAACGCCTCGGGGTTCTCGACGACGGTGGCCGCGGTGGTCGTGAAGCCGGCGACCGACTCGAAGAGCGAGTCGTCCCAGTGTGCGAAGGTCCCGAGGAGTTCGTAGGTCGCGGTGGACACCGTGATCATGACGGTCCAGGCCACGAAGGCGCCCACGAACGCGGTCGTCGCCCGCATCCGCTGGGGAACGCTGCACTGGTGTGTCAACGCACCGCCGGCGAGTGTCCAGAGCAGCCCCGCGACCATCAGCGATCCGGTGTGGCGGCCGTCGGTGATCATCCCCACGCCAGCGGCGGTGACCGCCAGCAAGGCGCACATCAACACGGCGGCGCCGGCGAAGAACCCGACCGGCGACTCCCAGCGGCCGGCGCGCACGAGGCGCGCCACCGGCGACGCCGGACGCGCGGTCAGCGGCGCCGGAGCGGGTCCGACAGGCAATCGGTCCATGTC
>JBFIHN010000646.1:0-1593 GCA_041601775.1 Acidimicrobiales bacterium | reverse complement strand
GTCCCGGCGTGATCGAAGACGGTGGCGCCGTCGGTCTGGGCGAGGGCATGGCGCAGCGGGGCCAGGTCGTTGGGACGGTCGATCTGCAGTGCCGGCGGCACCGGCATCCGCACCTCGTGACCGAGACCCAGGTCGCCCGTCTCGTGCAGGATCAGGAGCGAACCGATGCCGCGGGCGCCGAGGTCGTGCACCGCGAAGTCGACCAGGAGACCGAGGATCGTCAAGCCGGCAGCCGAACGGCAGCCGGGCACGTCGACGAGCCAGCTGTCGAGCGGCGGTTCGTGATGCCAGCCGGACACGTCGCGGCGGATGACGCCACCGGGCCCGACCACGCGGACCACGCCCCCGGGATGCCGTTGGACCAGCAGCCCGCCGGTCGCGGCCGCGAGGATCACGATGTCTCGCTCGGAGCTCGCGGACCGGTCGAAGACCACGAGTTCGTCGACGCCGCCGCCGTCGCGGATCGCCCAGCTCGAGATGCCGTCGGCGAACCGGCGGATCTGTGCGTCGCCGAACTCGCTCGTCGGCCGGCGCTCGGCCACGAGTTGGGTCGTCGCGGTCCAGGACTCCACCGGTGCAGTCGGGCCGATGATGGCGCCGTAGCTGGGAATCCTGCGTTCGTGCACCGGCGGTCGCAACGCGTAGTCGAGTTCCTCGAGCACGGTGGCAGCCCGCTCGTCCTCGAGGACGAAGCCGACCCCCTCCTCCGCCATCTCCTCGCCCAACCGACGGAGTCGGGGTTCGGTGGGTTCGGCGCGGCCGCGGTCCATGCGGGAACGATACGTGCGAGTACCGTCGATCACTCCCGATCCGGAGCCCCATGAACGAACTCGATTCCCTCGCCGCTCTCCCGGTTCCCTCCGACCGCCGCGTCGCCGTCCGGATCACGAAAGACGCGCTGCGACAGGTCCGCAGCGGTCATCCGTGGATCTTCGATGGTTCGATCACCTCGGTGAGCCACGAAGGCGCCGCGGGGGACCTCGCCGTCGTCTTCGACGACAAGCGCAAGTTCGCCGCCATCGGCCTCTACGACCCGGACTCCCCCATCCGGATCCGGGTCCTCCATGTGGGACCGCCGCGGACGATCGACGGGGCGCACTGGACCGAGCGCATCGCCGCCGCCCTCGCGCGCCGCCGCTCGCTCGTCGACGACCCTGCGACCACCGGGTATCGCTGCATCCACGGCGAGAACGACGGGCTTCCAGGCCTCGTCATCGACCGCTACGGCGAGACCGCCGTGGTCAAGGTCTACAGCGCAGCCTGGATCCCGCATCTGCGCGACCTCGTCCGGGCCTTCGTCGACCTCACCGGCGTCGAACGCGTCGTGGCCCGCACCGCCCGAACCGTCGCCACCGGACCCACCAGTGCCCTCGAGGACGGTGCCGCGTTGGTCGGCACGGTGCCGTCGGGACCGGTGGCGTTCCGCGAGCACGGCCTCGCGTTCGAGGCCGACGTCGTCCACGGCCAGAAGACCGGACACTTCCTCGATCAACGGGAGAACCGGCGCCTCGTCGGCGAACGCTCGGCATCGTCACGGGTCCTCGACGTGTTCTGCTGCACCGGCGGGTTCAGCGTCCATGCCGCGGCCGGTGG
>JBFIHN010000645.1:0-1594 GCA_041601775.1 Acidimicrobiales bacterium | reverse complement strand
CTTCGGCGGCTACCCGGCGGCCGAGGCCGAGCGCGCGGCCGGACGCCCGCTGCCGTTGACCGTCGTGCCGTGCGGGATCGACTCCAGCCGGTTCCGTCCCCTCGACGACGACGAGCGAGGCTCGGTGCGCTCGCGGCACGGCCTCCATGACGGTCCGCTGGTGCTGAGCCTGAGCCGGCTCGTGCCCCGGAAGGGGATGGACGTGCTCATCGACGCCAGCGCTCGCCTCGCACGACGGATCCCGGACCTGCAGGTCGCGATCGGCGGGTCCGGCCGGGACCGCCGCCGACTCGACGCCCGTGTCGCCCGCACGGGTGCGCCCGTGACCTTCCTCGGCCGGGTGCCCGAGGACGATCTCGCCTCGGTGTATGGCGCGGCCGATGTCTACGCGATGCTGTGTCGCAACCGTTGGGCCGGGCTCGAGCAGGAAGGTTTCGGAATCGTGTTCCTCGAGGCAGCGGCCGCCGGCGTCCCTCAGGTGGCGGGCAACAGCGGTGGCGCAGCGGAAGCCGTCCTGCACGGTGTCACCGGGCTCGTCGTCGACGACCCCCACGATGTCGGCGCCGTCGAGGACGCGCTCGAACGCCTGCTCACCGATGCGGCGATGCGCTCGGACATGGGAGCCAAGGGTCGGGAACGGGCGATCCACGAGTTCGACTACGACCGCCTCGCCCCGCGCCTGGCCGCGGCGATCGAGGGCACGTGACCGACGAGCGAGTCGACGACGGACACCAAGGGGCCGGTGTCGTCAACGGCGCCTTCGCGGGCACGGGCGCGCTGGTGGCGGCGGCAGCGGTCGGTGTTGCCGCGCCCGACTCCTTCGGGCCGCTCACGGCGGTCGTCTCCGGCGGGTTGTTCGCGGTCGGCGTGATCGCCTTCCTGTGGGGATACGCCAACGGCGTCGTCCGATCGCGGGAGGAGAAGATCACGCTCGGCGGCCTGTTCTTCCTGTCGCACACCGCGCCACCGGTCGTCCGCTTCCGTCTCCGGGCCGCGCTCGGCATCCAGGTCGTCGTCGCGGTCGTCGCGGCCTCGGTCCGGCCCTACACCTCGGTCGCGTTCGCCGTGCTCGCGCCGATGTACGGCCTGGGCCTCCTCGCGCTCTGGGGCGCTCGCTACGGCACGTTCTTCCCCCGTGACGACGGGGCCGACGCTTGACGCCTCCGTTCTGGCTGGTCCTGATCGGCATCGAGTTCCCCGCCGTCGTCGCGATGTTGGACTGTGTCCAACGTCCGGCCGACCACTTCGAGGGTGGCGCCGACGACCGCAAGGCGTGGATCCGTTGGCTGGTGGTGGCGATCCTGCTCGTCCCCGTCCTGCTGGGATACGGGATCGTGCTCGGCTACTACTACGTGGTCATCCGGCGAAACATGCCCGGCGGCCCCCGATGACTGCCAGAATCCCGCAGGTGATGAGGAGAACCCACGTCCATGGCTGACCAGACGACCCAGCACCTGCACATCGAAGCCCCCCTGTCGTCCATCTGGGAGGTGCTCACCGACTTCGAGCACTACACCGACTGGGCGCGCGACCTGAAGGAAGTCCGCGTCGTCGACCGCGATGACGAGGGCCGGGCCACCGCCGTGCACTACCG
>JBFIHN010000644.1:0-1599 GCA_041601775.1 Acidimicrobiales bacterium | reverse complement strand
GCGCCGGTCACGCACAGGACGTTGGTCTGCACCGTGTACGACCCGTAGGGGCCGACGTCGTCGCCGGCGCGGCCGATCGCCCGGTGCCCGAAGCCGCTCCGTGTCGAGAGGCCCATGTGCTGGATGCGGCCGTCCGAGTAGAGAAGCTTCACGCCCACGGCCCCGACGCCGTCGAGGGTGGCGAACACGATGAGCCGCTCGAGCCACTCGGGGGTCACGACCTCGGTGTCGTCGTTGAGGAAGACCAAGACGTCGCCCGACGACCGATCGCGGCCGAGGTTGCAGGCCTCGGAGAAGTTGAACGGACGTGGGTTCCGGACCAGGCGGAGTCCGGGGATCTCGAGGTGGCGCAGGTCTGCTTCGACGGCGGCCGGAGTCGACATGTCGAGGACGACCACCACCTCGTAGTTGGCATAGGTGGTGCGCTCCGCGATCGACTGCAGACAGCGATCGATCAGTCGGATCTGCTCCCCGATGATGAGGCGCGAGCCGCCAGCGGTCGGCACGATGATCGAGACCAGGGGTTCGGACCGCAGTTCGGGGACCAGGTCGACGATGCCCATGTATCCCGGACGTCGTTGGGCCCTGGCCTGCACGCCCTGACGTTCGAGTGCGTCGGCGACCACGCGCACACCGGCCTCGTAGGCCCACGACTTCGACTCGGGATCGGCTGCGGTCGACGATTCGCTCTGGCGCCAGTGGTACAGGATCCGCGGGATGTGGACGACCCGGCGCGCCCGTTCGGTGGTGCGGAGGGCGAGGTCGTGGTCCTGGGCGCCGTCCATCTCGGGGCGGAATCCGCCGACGTCGTCGACGAGGGAGCGTCGGTAGACGCCGAGATGGTTGAGGTACATGTGGCACCGCAGCCAGTCCGGGGAGAACTGGGGCTTGCAGAACGGTCCGTTGCGTCGTCCGTCGACGTCGATCTTGTCCTCGTCGGAGTAGAGGACGTCGGTGTCGGGCCAGTCCTGGATCGCCGTCCGACACGACGCGAGCGCGAACGATGCGAGCGTGTCGTCGTGGTCGAGGAGCGCGACGAACTCGCCGGTCGCCACGGCGAGACCGTCGTTGGACGCCGCCGAGATCCCGCCGTTGGTCTCCCGCTCGACCGTCCGGATCCGTGTGTCGTCGAACGCGCCCACGATCGACGCGTAGACGGGCGGATGCGGACCGTCGAAGACGAGGACGAGCTCCCAGTCCGGGTCCGACTGTCCGACCACCGACGCGATGGTCTGTCGGAAGTGCTCGTGATCGGGATGGAAGACGGGCGTGAGGACCGTGAACGTCGGCGTGGTCATCGTGTGCGGTCGCGTAGCCACCGGTACGGGGAGAGCAGACGCTGGTACGCACGGTACGTCCGCGCGTTGAGGAGCGCGTCGAGTCGATCGATGTCGCCGTCGGCGACGTCGTAGATCTGCTCGATCATCTCGGCCGCTTCGGCCTCGCGGGCTTCGGCAGCGGAGAGGGCGTACTCGACGTGTTGCAGGCGGCTCTCGACGTTCGCTCGACGGGCGTCGGCGCCGTGGGCGGCGTCGATGGCGTCGCGGAGTTGGCGGCGGAGGTCGTCGATCGTCGTCTGGTGTGCGCCGCTGCCCTGCG
>JBFIHN010000643.1:0-1600 GCA_041601775.1 Acidimicrobiales bacterium | reverse complement strand
GTCATGCTGACGCTGCTCATGCTCCAGCCCAACCTGGGGACCTCGGCCGTGCTCTGCGCCACGGTCGGCTGCATGCTGCTCTGGAGCGGTCTCCCGATCCGGGTCCTGACGTCGCTGGCCGCCGTCGGCGCCGGCGCCGGGATGGTCTTCGCCCTCTCCGCCGACTACCGGCGGGCGCGGGTCACCGCGTTCCTCGACCCGTGGGCCGACGCCGACGACACCGGCTACCAGACCATCCAGTCGCTCATCGGGGTGGCATCCGGGGGCATCTCGGGCACCGGTCTGGGAGAGAGCCGAGCCAAGTGGGGGTTCCTCCCCGAAGCCCACACCGACTTCGTCTTCTCGATCATCGGGGAGGAGTTGGGCCTGATCGGCTCGCTCGTGGTCGTCGCCTTGTTCGCGGCGATGATCGGCTGCGCGCTCCGGATCGCATCGCGTGCCCGTGACACCTTCGGCGCCATGCTCGCAGTGGGCGTGACCGCGTGGTTCGCGGTCCAGGGCTTCGTCAACGTGGGTGCCGTGCTGGGGATCCTCCCGATCACCGGCGTCCCGCTCCCGTTCGTGAGCTTCGGTGGCTCGTCGCTCCTCGCGACGATGCTCGCCGCCGGCGTCTTGGTGAACGTGGCCCTGCACAGCCGGGCACCGGAGAGCCCCGTGCGCGAGCGCATCGCCGCTCGTCGGGCGGCGAACGCGGCAGCGACCGGTCGCTCGCGTACCGTCGCGACCTGATGGCCGACGACGCGATGCCCGACGACCCGATGCCGGACACGGTGCTGGTCACGGGCGGCGGCACCGCCGGCCACGTGCTCCCCGCCCTGGCCATCGCGACCGCCCTCGACGAGCGCGGTCACCACATCCACCTGGTGGGGTCACGGCGCGGCATCGAGACCCGTCTGTTCCCCGAGTCCGGCTTCGACTCGACGTTGCTCCCCGGACGCGGCATCGCCCGCAGCCTCCGGCCGGGGCGGATCGTCGACAACGTCGGCGCCGTGGTCGGCCTCGTCCGGGCCTTCGTCACGGCCGTCGCCCTCGTCCGTCGACTGCGTCCGTCCGCCGTGGTCGCCGTCGGCGGCTACGCGAGCGTGGCGTGCGGACTGGGAGCGGTGCTGTGGCGGGTGCCGCTGGTCGTGCACGAGCAGAACGCGGTCCCGGGTGCAGCCAACCGGCTCCTGTCGCGGTTCGCTGCCGCCTGTGCCGTCTCGTTCCCCGACACCACGCTGCCCCATGCCACCGTCGTCGGGAACCCGGTACGGGCCGAGCTGTTCGGCCGTCGTCACGTCTCCCGCGACGACGGCCGCCGACAGATCCTCGTCTTCGGCGGATCGCTCGGAGCCCTGTCGATCAACCGTGCGACCGTGGCGGCGGCCGAGCGCTGGGCTGGCCGGTCCGACCTGGCCGTACACCACGTGGTCGGCCGCCGGGACTGGCCGACGCTGGCCAAGCCGACGCTGGCCGAGTCGACATCCGGCGACGCCCTCGCGTATCGAGCCGTCGAGTACGAAGACGACATGCCGCACCAGTTGGCTGCGGCCGACCTGGTCGTGTGCCGAGCCGGTTCGGGGACGTGTTTCGAGCTGGCGGCCACCGGCCGGCCCGCGGT
>JBFIHN010000642.1:0-1604 GCA_041601775.1 Acidimicrobiales bacterium | reverse complement strand
TCTCCGACGGCTCCGACCTCCTCGGCGAGGTCGCCGTCGACGGTGCGGGCCAGGCAGTGTTCGCCACCGCCGATCTCGGCGTGGGAGCTGCGGCCGTCCGAGCCGACTTCGTCCCTGACGCGTCGTTCCTCGGCGAGTCCGACGAGCTGACCCAGGACGTCGTGGCCGCGTTCACCGAGACGGCACTCTCGTCGTCGCACAGCCCCAGCCGACTGGGTGAGAACGTGGCGTTCACCGCCACCGTGACCGTGGTGGGACCGGGTTCCGGCACGCCTTCGGGCCTGGTTCGATTCCGCGACGGCGCGACCGTCCTCGACGATGTCGCGCTCACTCCTGCAGGGGTCGCGACCCTCGACAGCTCTGCACTCGCGGTCGGGTCCCATGCGGTGACCGCCGAGTACCTGGGAACGGACGACTTCGGGTCCTCGACATCGGACCCTGCACTGACGCAGGTGGTGGAGAAGTGGGAGACGACCACAGCGGTCACCCGGTCGCCGCTCCAGCCGGTGACCGGCCAACCGGTCACGTTCACGGCGACCATCACCCAGCCCTCACCCAGCGGGTTCGCCACGGCGGGCACGGTGACGTTCTCCGGCTTCGGTCTCGCTGCGCCTGTGGTGGTCCCGGTGGACGAGGCCACCGGCACGGCCACCCTCACCACCCCCGCGCCGCCCGGGCGCGGGGCGCCCTTCCTCCAGTCGATCAACGCCACCTACAACGGGACGGCCGCACTCGCGTACTCCAACGGCGGCGTCTCGATGACCGTCGACCCTGCTGCCGTGGAGGTCGACGCCACCGTGTCGCCCGCCGACCCCTACCTGGGACAGTCGGTGACCGTCACGGCCACGGTCACCCCGGTGGCGCCGGGCGCCGGAGTGCCGACCGGCACGTTCGAGATCTTCGACGGGGCGACCCGCATCCGGAGCATCGAGGGCACCGGCACGATCACCGCCACCATCGACACGTCGCCGTACAACTCGGCGGGGACGCTGCTCGGCCCGTTCCCGCACGAACTGACCGTCCGCTTCACGGGGACGGGGTGGACGGCCGGGACCTCGGACCCGGTCGGCGTCGACATCCGGCGGGTTCCGACCGCGCTCGCGTTGCGCGTGGACCCCTCGCCGTCGGTCGTGGACCGCCAGATCACCCTCACGGCCACGATGACCGTGCCCGACGGAGCCGCTGCGCCCGTCGGTGAATCGGTGAGCTTCCACGACGACGGCGACCTCCTCGGCGAAGCTCCGCTGCGCATCGTCGACCCTGGTGCCGACCAGGTCTACGAAGCCGAACTGACCGCGACGCTCCCCGACATCGGGGATCATCTGCTCACCGCCGGATTCCGCGGTCCGAACCATCTCGACTCGGACTCGTCCGAGCTCGCCCACGAGGTCCTCCGGCGTCCCACGACCATCACCATCGGCGGCCAGCCAACCACGCCGGGCCAGCAAGTGGTCATCGGTGTCTCCGTGTTCAACAGCATCGGGACCGCGTCGCCGACCGGCACCGTGAACCTCTACCGAGACGGCGAACTGGTCGCCGGGGCCACCGCGTTGTCCGCCACCGCGACGAGCCGCTCGGGGGCCACCTTCACCCTGCCCGGCGAC
>JBFIHN010000641.1:0-1610 GCA_041601775.1 Acidimicrobiales bacterium | reverse complement strand
GGCGTCGGCGACGTGGCGGCGGAACTTCCCGAAGAGGCCGAGGTGGATGTGGAGCACCTCGGCCCCGTCCCAGTGGAGGAACAGGTGCTTCCCGTTGGCCGACGTGCGTTCGAGCGTCCGGCCGTCGAGGCGGCGGGCACCGTCGGCGAAGCGGTCCTGGCGGTACGCGGTGCCGACCGGATGCCCGCGGAGATCCCCGGCCAGGTCGCGAGCGAGTCGATGGATCGTGTGCCCCTCTGGCATCACAAGAGACTGTCGCGTGCATCAGGTGGGACTCGAACCCACACACGCTTTCGCGCACAGGGACCTAAACCCTGCGTGTCTGCCAGTTCCACCACTGATGCTCGAATCGAACCGTACCTGGACGCCGCGCGGAGTTCCCTGGTCGCGCCGCTAGATTCGCCCCTGTGACCGAACAGCTTCCGTCTCCGCTCGCCGCCGACCTCCCCGGGTTCGGTGATCCCGGCTTCCAGATCTACAACCAGTTGCTGCAGAACCGCATCGTGTTCCTCGGAACCGATGTCAACGACAGCATCGCCAACCAGATCTGTGCGCAGCTGCTCTACCTCGAGGGCCAGGACGACGAGAAGGACATCTGGCTCTACATCAACTCGCCCGGTGGTTCGGTCACCGCCGGGATGGCGATCTACGACACGATGAACTTCATCGGTCCGGACGTGGCCACCATCTGCATGGGTCTCGCGGCCTCGATGGGGCAGTTCCTGCTGGGTGCGGGCACCCCCGGCAAGCGCTACTCGCTGCCGCATGCCCGGATCATGATGCACCAGCCCTCCGGCGGGTTCCAGGGCCAGGCGGCCGACATCGCCATCCAGGCCGAGCAGCTGGCGTTCATCAAGAAGCTCATGGCCGAACGCATCGCCGAGCACACGGGCCAGACGGTCGAGCAGATCCGCGAGGACTCCGAGCGCGACCGTTGGTTCACCGCCGACCAGGCCAAGGACTACGGCATCGTCGACCGGGTCATCGCCTCGCGAGGCGACGCGTAGCTCAGTCGGTCGTCTGCGACGTGAGGTCGCAGTTGGCCTTCACATAGGTCTCGATGCGGGCGCTGGCCGCCTCGACCTGGTCGAACTCGGTGCTGATCTCGTCGTAGATCGCGGGCCGACCCGTCGACGAGGTGTCGAGCTCCTCGAGGCCCTCGACGAGGTCGTCGAGGAACTGGACCAGCAGATCGATGTCCGCCCGGACCGCTTCGGGGGCATCGCGTCGAAGATCGATCTCGGTGTCGCGCGCCGTGCGGAAGGCCTCGAGCGCGGCAGCGGTGTCGGCGGGATCGAAGTCGGCGAAGATCGCCTCGAAGGACTCGGTGTCGCTCGCCGCGTCGCAGAAGGTCGTCTGCGGGTCGTCGTCGTTGCCGCACGCGACCAGCGAGGCGACGGCGAGCGTCAGCATCGTGACCGTTGTCCGTGTCCGTCGCACTGCTCGAACCGATCCGGTCAGGAGTCGGCGCGGGTCGCTTCGGCGAGGCGGCGGAGCTCGTCCACCGCGTGTCCGAGGCCGGCGGGGTCCTTGAACATGGACGACCCGGAGATCAAGACGTTGGCGCCGGCGGCGGCCGCGCCCTGGATCGTCGCCGGGCCGATGCCGCC
>JBFIHN010000640.1:0-1619 GCA_041601775.1 Acidimicrobiales bacterium | reverse complement strand
TTGGAGGCGTCGCCGAGGATCCCGGTCATCAGCCGCTCCGTGGTGCTGACGTCGTGGGTGGGGAGGATGACCGCGGCCTCGCCGGCGTCGCTCAGCCCGGTCACGGCCTCGTCGGGGAGCAGGGCACGGATGCGGCCGACGAGGGAGTCGACGAGGTGGTCGAGTCCGTCGGAGCCGACCTCGACTTCGATGTCGGCGACGTTCACCAACCGGACGAGCGTGAAGGAGAACTGCCCCGTCGTGCCGGCGACGGCGATCTCGTCGGCGAGGCGGGCCTCGAGGTAGCGCTGCGTGAGCAGGGGAAGACGTTCGTGCCGTCCGGTGGCGGCCAGCTCGCGGGCGGCCTCGAGCCTCGTGCGGACGACGTCGGCGAGGGTGTTGGTGTTGAACGGTTTGGACACGAACGCATCGATGCCCTGCGACCAGCGCAGCGTGGGCATGGTGTCCGCAGACACCATGATCACGGGCATGAACGCATGCGCGTCGTCGGCCCGCAACCGCCGGTAGACGTCGCGCCCGGAGTAGCCGCGCAGGCGGAGGTCGAGGAGCACGACGTCGGGCCGGTGCTGCTCCACGGCAGCGGCGGCAGCGTCGACGTCGTCGGGGTCGACGTGGATCAGGTCGTAGCCGGCGGCACGGAAGTAGGCACGGAGGAAGCTGGCGATGTCGTGCTCGTCCTCGATCGAGAGCACTCGCTGGGTGGCCGCCAACCTGCGGGCCACCGGCCCGAGCTTGCTGTCTCCGTCCATACCGGCCTGTCGACCCCCTTCGGCGAATCGAGCGGTCCCGCGCTGCGTTCGGCCTCTAGCATCCCACGTCGTGCCTGCCCGCGTGCTCGTCATCGACAACTACGACTCGTTCACGTTCAACCTCGTGCAGTACCTGGGCGAGTTGGGCGCCGAACCGGTCGTCCACCGCAACGACGAGATCGACCTGCCCGGGATCGACCACCTCGATCCCGATGCGATCCTGATCTCGCCGGGGCCGGGCACCCCCGACGATTCGGGGATCTCGACCGAGGTCATCCGGACATGGGCTGGTCGCCGGCCCATCCTCGGGGTGTGTCTGGGCCACCAGGCCATCGGCCAGGTCTTCGGGGGAACCGTCGTCCGTGCCGCCGAGGTGATGCACGGCAAGACCTCGCTGGTCGCCCACACCGGCGTCGGGGTCTTCGCCGACTTGCCGTCACCGTTCGAGGCGACCCGCTACCACTCGCTGGTGGTCGATCCGGCGTCGGTGCCGGCCGTGCTCGAGGTGACCGCCCACACCGGGTCGTTCGAGGACGGCACCGGTGTGATCATGGGGCTCCGGCACCGCGAGTTCGACGTCGAGGGCGTGCAGTTCCACCCCGAGTCGATCCTCACGGCCACCGGTCACCGCATGCTCCAGAACTTCCTCGACCGGGCGGTGCCGGTCACCGCCTGACCCGCTCCGGTCGGGCTCCGCCCCGGTCAGGGGTCGGGGACCGGGGTGGCGCGTCCGACGCGGATGGTGACGGTCGAGCCCTTCTCGGCTCGGGCGCTGCCTGCGGGGTCCTGGCTGATCACCCGTCCGTCGTCCGGGTCGCCGGGGACCAGGGTGACGTCTTCCACGTTCACCGTGAACCCTGCCGTCTCGAG
>JBFIHN010000639.1:0-1629 GCA_041601775.1 Acidimicrobiales bacterium | reverse complement strand
CGCCAAGCGGTCCAAGGTGGGCGTGCGTGACAGCGGTGGCTACCCGATCGAGTTCGTCACCGTCGCGGTCAGCGACGGCATCTCGATGGGCCACGAGGGCATGCGCGCCTCGTTGGTGTCGCGCGAGGTGATCGCCGACTCGGTCGAGACGGTCATGCACGCCGAGCGCCTCGACGGACTGCTCACCTTCGCCGGCTGCGACAAGTCGCTGCCGGGCATGCTGATGGCAGCGGCCCGCATCAACGTCCCCGCCGTGTTCCTCTACGGAGGCTCGATCCTCCCGGGGCATCACAACGGCCAGGCCCTCGACATCGTCTCGGTGTTCGAGGCCGTCGGCGCCCGTGCCGCCGGCACGATCGACCAGGCCGAACTCGACGCCATCGAACGCAACGCGTGCCCGGGCGAGGGCTCGTGTGCGGGGATGTTCACGGCGAACACGATGGCCGCGGTGTCCGAGGCCATCGGCATGTCGTTGCCCGGGTCGGCCTCCGCCCCCTCGGTCGATCGTCGCCGCGACGACCTCGCCTACGCATCCGGCCAGGCGGTGATGCACCTGATCGAGAAGGGCATCCGCCCACGTCAGATCATGACGAGAGAGGCGTTCGAGAACGCCATCGCCGTCGTCATGGCGCTCGGTGGTTCCACCAACGCCGTGCTCCACCTCCTCGCCATCGCCTACGAGGCCGAGGTCGACCTCGACCTGTCGGTGTTCAACGAGATCGCAGCGAAGGTGCCCCACATCGCCGACACCAAGCCCCACGGCAAGTACCACATGGTCGACATCGACCGGATCGGCGGCGTGCCCGTCGTCATGAAGCACCTGCTCGACGCTGGGCTGATCCACGGCGACTGCATGACGGTGACCGGCAAGACCGTGGCGGAGAACCTCGCCGCCATCGATCCTCCTGCGCCCGACGGCGAGGTCATCCACCCGCTGTCCGACCCGATCCACGAGATCGGCGGGCTGGCCATCCTGACCGGTTCGTTGGCCCCCAAGGGTTCGGTCGTCAAGGTGGCAGGCATCGACTTCGACCATTTCGAGGGCCCTGCTCGGGTCTTCGACGGCGAACAGGATGCGATGGACGCGGTGCTCGACGGGAAGATCAACGCCGGCGACGTGCTGGTCATCCGCTACGAGGGTCCCAAGGGCGGTCCGGGCATGCGCGAGATGCTCGCCATCACCGGCGCCATGAAGGGCGCCGGACGCGGCGGCGACTCGGCGCTGATCACCGACGGCCGGTTCTCCGGCGGCACCCACGGCTTCTGCATCGGGCACGTCGCACCCGAGGCCGTCGACGGCGGCCCGATCGGCCTGGTCGAGGAGGGCGATCGCATCCGGATCGACGTGCGCGACCACACCATCGACCTGCTGGTCGACGAGGCCGAGCTCGAGCAGCGCCGCCTCACCCTCAAGCACCCGGAACCCCGCTACACGAAGGGCGTCCTGGCCAAGTACGGGCGTCTCGCCGCCGGTGCCGACAAGGGCGCCGTCACCGAAGCCTGAGCCGCTTCGCATGCGGACTCCGTCCGCTTGCTCCGCTCATCGGGTCGCTCACCCGCCGTCCTCCGGCCGGCCGGTTCGGCGACCCTGAGCCGCTTCGCATGCGGACTCCGTCCGCTTGCTCCGCT
>JBFIHN010000638.1:0-1633 GCA_041601775.1 Acidimicrobiales bacterium | reverse complement strand
GGATCGCAGCGAGCAGTTCACCGCGGCGCAGCGTCGTGCGCTCGCCGTCCGCGATCGCGGCTGCGTGTTCCCGTCCTGCGACCGTCCGGCGAAACACACCGACGCCCACCACCTGCATCCACGATCCGAGGGTGGGACCGACCGCGTCGACGACGCCGCCCTCAACTGCCGCCATCACCACCGGCTGCTCCACCGCGGGTGGAGCCTGCGCTTCGAGCCATCGAGCGACAAGTGGATCGCGACCGACCCGCAGGGCACCGACTGGCGCGGCGAACCACGCGGATCCCCCGGTCCGGACTGAACGAACACGCCGAGGTACCGCCCTCCGGAGAGATGGCGGTGCTTCGGCGCGCCTCAGGACATGGCCGAGTGAGCCGTCAGTCGAGGAACCGGGCCGGATGATCTGACGCGTTTCGGAGACGGGAGCCACTGAACTCGAGTGACGAGCCAGCAACCGCCTTCCACCAGGGCCAGATCGATGGCGTGATCCGGAGTTCGATGCCCGCGGCCCCGTGCCGACCGACCAGGTCGTCGACCTCCCGGCGCTCGACCGGTTCGACCGGGACGTCGGCGACCCAGTAGCCGCCGACGTGCTCGTGCGGAACGAAGGATTCCTCTGGAAACCGGTACGCGAACAGGATTGTCGTGCGCATCTGCCCGAGCCACGCTGTCTCGAGCACGTGGATACGGCTCGCATCGGAGTGACCGAAGAACCGCGTGCGGTCGGCATCGCTGGTTCGGTCCGACATCCACACGCAGCCACGGGGGCAGTCCCGCGGGAACCAGAACATCGGGAGGTGGCGAGTGTCGATCGCCCAGACCGCCGGTGTCGCCGACGGGTTCGTCCTCGGGACGTGCGGCTCGAACCGTTCGATCGTCGGGTCCTCACTGACATGCCACAGCGCGTGCGGCCCCTCGCCGAGGTACGCCGGCGCCGCCGGCCGGGGTCCCTTCACCGCCGGCGCAGCTTCACGAGCGGGATCGTCCGACCCGCGAGCGCAGCCTCCCGTCGGTACGTGACGTACCCGGGGAACACCTGATCGCCGACGCGCCACAGGCGGTCCCGGTCGGCGTCCGGGACCACCTCCGCCCGCATCGGCACTCCTCCGAAGAACACATCGGGGTGAGCGATGAGATTGTGGAACCAAGCCGGATGTCGCGGCGCGCCGGCGTGCGACGCAGCGATGACCACCGCATCCTCATCCGGGAAATGGATCACGGCGTTGCGCCGGCGTGTGCCGGTTCGGGCGCCCGTCGTCTCCAGCACTCCGGACGGGATCACCAGCGTCGACGAGAAGCGCCCTCCGGTGAGCCGCAGGAGCACGGGGTCGAGCCGCCAACCGACCTGACGGGCGATCCATCGGCCGAGTCGCGTCGTCGACACGAACGAGAGGGCGCGAACCGTCGGACCCGGCCGTCCCGCTCGATCGATGTGCCCTTCCTCGACCACGGTCTGGCCCCTCCCGACGAGAGAGACGGTACCGAACCAGCCCCGTCAGTGGAACAGGATCGCCCCCGACGTGGTTGGGTGAGGACATGCGTATCGATGTGTGGTCCGACGTCGTCTGTCCCTGGTGCTATCTCGGCAAGAAGCGGCTCGAGAAGGCGCTCGAGGGGCTCGACTTCGCGGACG
>JBFIHN010000637.1:0-1647 GCA_041601775.1 Acidimicrobiales bacterium | reverse complement strand
GTCGAGGTCGAACACCACGAGGTGCGGCGCGTGCTCCACGGCTACCTGGACCTGTGCGGCTCCGTCCCGGTCGCGGACGCTGCGCTCGACCGCCATCTCGCGTGGCTCGGCGACGCCCTGCGGTGATCGCACCCGGCTGGGCCGTGGAGCGTTGTACTAGGCATTGACCGCAGTGCTCTTCCATTCGTTCGACTCGCCGCCCCCGGGCGACGACGGCGTGCGCCGCCGGTTGCTGGGGGGCAAGGGCGCCGGCCTCGCGGCGATGACGGCCGCGGGACTCCCGGTCCCACCCGGCTTCACCCTCACCACCAGCGCGTGCCGTCGTCACCTGGAGGCGGGCTGGGACCAGACCCTCGACGCTGCCGTCCGCCAGGGCGTGTCACAGCTCGAGAAGCGGGTCGGACGCCGACTCGGTGACCCCGTGGCGCCGCTGCTCGTCAGCGTTCGATCGGGCGCCGAGGCCTCGATGCCCGGGATGATGGACACCGTCCTCGACGTCGGCATGAACGCCCGGGTCGCGGCAGCGCTCGCCGCA
Organism: Acidimicrobiales bacterium; assembly: GCA_041601775.1. Lineage (GTDB taxonomy): Bacteria > Actinomycetota > Acidimicrobiia > Acidimicrobiales > Salinilacustritrichaceae > Salinilacustrithrix. The sequence continues at coordinate 1,112 of JBFIHN010000637.1, read as the reverse complement.
GCGACCGGCGACGCACGATTCGCGGCCGACACCCGCTGCCGGGCGCTGCGGTCGTTCGCACAGATCGTGCTCGGCACACCGGCCGACGTCCTCGCCGCAGTGCACGACGAGACCGATGCCGACGGACTCGAGCGAGCGCTGGCGGACGAGGGGTACTCGATACCCGACGATCCGGTCGAGCAGGTCGTCGCGTCCGTGCGGGCCGTCTTCGCGAGCTGGACCGCACCACGCGCCCAGCGCTACCGGGAGATCGAAGGCATCGACGCCTCGCTGGGCACTGCGGCGACCGTGCAGACCATGGTCTTCGGGAACCTCGACGGTCGCTCCGGGACCGGCGTCGCGTTCACCCGCGATCCGGCCACCGGTGCCGCCGGGCTGGTCGGCGACTTCCTCCCCGGAGCGCAGGGCGAGGACGTGGTGGCCGGCGACCACACCACGTTGCCGTTGGCCGACATGGCGGCTTCCTGGCCCGAGCAGCACGCCGAGCTGTCTCGGATCGCGGATCGCCTCGAGCACTCGATGGCCGACATGGTCGACATCGAGTTCACGGTCGAGCGCGGCACCGTCTGGATCCTGCAGGTACGTCGGGGCAAGCGGAGTCCCCGCGCGACGTTCCGGTGCGCGATCGACATGGCGGACGACCCGATGTTCCCGCTCGACCGGGCCGAGGCCGTCGCCCGGTGCGTCCCGCTCCTCGACGACCCGCCGACGATCGAGGCACCCGGCGACACGACCGGCGACGCGACCGTGATCGCCACGGGCCTGCCGGCGTCGCCGGGCCTGGCGACCGGGGTGCTGTGCACCGATCCCGATCGGGCCGTCGAACTCCAGGCCGAGGGACGCTCCGTCATCCTCGTTCGCCGCGAGACCTCGCCATCGGACGTGCACGGCATGGCCGCGGCCGCCGGGCTGTTCACGCTCCTCGGTGGGGTCGTGAGCCATGCCGCGGTCGTGGCACGCGACTGGGGGCTGCCGGCTGTCGTCGGGGCGTCGGAGGCGACCCTCACCGACCAGGGTCTCGACGGACCGGGCGGGTTCGCGCCGATCGGGGCGACGGTCACGGTGGACGGTTCGGTGGGAACGCTTGCACTCGGCGCGTCGGCGGCTGGTCG
>JBFIHN010000636.1:0-1649 GCA_041601775.1 Acidimicrobiales bacterium | reverse complement strand
CCGAGTTCCAGGACGCCCTCCGCGACGTCGGACGGTGGCTCGACGCCAACGGTGAAGGCATCCACGGCACCACCTACGGACCGATCCAGGGCCAGGAGCACGTCCGCACCACGGCCGACGCCGACAACGTCTACCTGCACCTCCTGCCGTCGGCCCCCGGGCAGATCCGGGTCGACGGGCTCGCCGACCACACGTCGGCCACCGTCGCCCGGGCGCTGGCCGCCGACGCCGACGTGGCCGTCGAGGCCGACGGATCGGACCTCGTCGTCGACCTCGGCCGTGTCCCCCGCGACCCGGTCATGACGACCCTGCGGTTGGCGCGTTGACCGACACGACCTCCACCGACGCCACCACCGGCGCCACCACCGGGGTACGGGCCGTCGACGTCCACGGCGTCGACTTCTCCTATGGCCATGTGCAGGTGCTCTTCGACGTCGACCTGCACGTCGACGTCGGCGAGGTGTTGGCGCTGCTCGGCACCAACGGCGCCGGCAAGTCGACGCTGCTGCGGGTCGTGTCCGGTCTCGAAACGCCCAGCGCCGGCACCGTCAGCCACCGGGGCGACGACATCACCGGCACCGCGGCGGTCGACCGGGTCCGCCGGGGCATCGTCCAACTCCCCGGCGGCAAGGCCGTGTTCCCGTCGCTCACGGTGATGGACAACCTGCTCGCCGGCGCCTTCACCCACATCTGGGACAAGGCCGTCCTCGAGGAGCGCATCGGCGGGGCGCTCGAACGCTTCCCCGTCCTGCGTGACCGCCTCGCCCAACCCGCCGGCACCTTGTCGGGTGGCGAACAACAGATGCTGGCCCTGGCCAAGTCGTTGCTCATCGACCCCGACGTGCTCTGCATCGACGAACTCTCGCTCGGTCTCGCACCGGTGGTCGTCCAACAGCTCATGGAGATCGTCGAAGAGCTCCGTGAAGGAGGTCTCACCATGATCATCGTCGAGCAGTCGCTCAACGTCGCCCTCGCCCTGGCCGACCGTGCCGTCTTCATGGAGAAGGGGGCGGTCCGGTTCGAAGGTCCGGCACAAGAACTGGCCGAGCGCGACGACCTCGCTCGCGCCGTGTTCCTCGGGACCGACGGCGGATGATGTTCGCCCTCACCTTCTCACCCGAGATCCTCGTCGTCGGGGCGCTCGCCGGCATGGCCTACGCCGTGCTCGCCGCCGGCTTGGTCCTCGTCTACCGGGCCACCGGCGTCATCAACTTCGCCCACGGCGAGATCGGCGCGCTCGGCGCAGCCGTGCTCGCCAAGCTGGTCCTCGACCACGGCTGGAACTTCTGGATCGCCCTCGCCGTCGTCCTCGTGGGCGGTGGCGCGCTCGGCGCGCTGATCGAGACGACCGTGATCCGTCGCCTCGCCCGCGGCCCCAAGCTGGCCCTGTTGGTCGCCACCATCGGCATCGCCCAGCTGCTGCTGGTCGCACAGCTGCTGCTCCCGCGGGTCCGCCTCGAGAACGCCGGGCCGTTCCCGTCGCCGCTGGGCAAGTCGCTGACCATCGGCAACCTGGTGCTCAACAGCCCGCACTTCATGATCATCGCCTTCGTGCCCGCGGTGGTCGTCGGACTCGGGATGTTGCTCCAGCGGACCCCGTGGGGTCTCGCCATCCGTGCGGCCGCGGACAACCGCGATGCCGCCGAACT
>JBFIHN010000635.1:0-1660 GCA_041601775.1 Acidimicrobiales bacterium | reverse complement strand
GATGGGCACCCTCCAGGAGCGCATCACGTCGACCAAGGGTCGCTCGATCACGTCGCTGCAGGCCGTCTACGTGCCTGCTGACGACTACACCGACCCGGCGCCGTTCACCACCTTCACCCACCTCGACGCCACGACCGAGCTGTCCCGTGACATCGCGGCCCTCGGCATCTACCCCGCCGTGGACCCGATCGCCTCGACCTCGTCGATCCTGTCGCCCGAGGTGGTCGGCGAGCGTCACTACGCCGTCGCCACCCGCGTGCAGGAGATCCTGCAGCGGTACAAGGAGCTCCAGGACATCATCGCCATCCTCGGCCTCGACGAACTGTCGGAAGAGGACAAGGTGCTGGTCGCCCGGGCCCGCAAGATCCAGCGGTTCCTGTCGCAGCCGATGTTCGTGGCCGAGGTCTTCACCGGCCTGCCCGGCAACTTCACGCCGGCCAGCGAGACGGTCGACAGCTTCGAGCAGCTCATCAACGGCGACCTCGACGACCTCCCCGAGCAGGCATTCCTCAACGTCGGCGGCGCCGACGACGCTCGTCGCAAGGCGGCCGAGCTCCAGAAGTCGGCGGGGGAGTAGCTCCCGATGCCCATGCAGGTCGAACTCGTCTCCCCGGAGAAGATCCTGTGGTCCGGTGAGGCCGAGATGGTCATCACCCGGACCGTGGGCGGCGGCGACATCGCGTTCTTGCCGGGACACGCGCCCTTCGTGGGCGCGCTCGGCATCGGCGCGCTGACGATCCGTCCCATCGACGGCAAGGACGAGCACATCGCGGTCCACGGCGGCTTCGTCGAGGTGTCGAACAACACCGTGACGATCCTGTCGGATCTGGCCGAGATGCAGGACCACATCGACCACGACCGTGCCCTGCGCGCCAAGGAGGAGGCCGAAGCCGCCCTCCGCGCCGAGCACGACAAGGTCGCAGCGGCGGCGCTCGCCCGCGCCGAGGCCCGCCTCGAGGTGCGGAACCGCTGAGCCGCAGCCGGTATGCCGTGGCGCTGATGGTGCCGGCACCGGCTTCGATCGAGATCGACGCGCTCCGGCGCGCCCTCGGTGACCGACAGTTGGGGCGCATCGGTGCCCACGTGACGATCGTGCCCCCGATCAACCTGCGGGACGACGACCTGGCCGACGCGATGGTCGTGGTCGACCGGGCAGCGGCCGCCACCCCGCCGCTCGAGCTGGCGCTCGGTCCGGTCGAGACGTTCGAGGAGTCGTCACCGGTCCGGTTCCTGCGGGTCGCTCCCTGGGAACCCGTCACCGCGCTGTACGAGGCCTGCTGGCGGGGCCCGTTCGACCGGGAGCGGAAACGCCCGTTCCATCCCCACGTGACGATCGACATCGACGGGTCGCCGACCACGGGACCGGACCCGGCCCTCGGTCTGCTGGCCGGCTACGCCGTCGACGTGGTCGTCGACCGGGTCTCCCTCCTCGAGTACGTGGACGACGACGAGGGACGTCGCTGGGAAGCACACACGCACTACCCGCTCGCCGGTTGAGCGTCACGCGTCCGGTCGTGGTGTGAGGACGACGACCACGGTGGCGTCGCACCGCTCGAGGATCTGTTCGATCGTGTGGCCGAGGAAGATCCCGTTGCTGCGCCGGGCGGATGCGCCCACCACCACGAGGTCGCTCTCGGTCTCGACGACCTGATCGCAGATC
>JBFIHN010000634.1:0-1670 GCA_041601775.1 Acidimicrobiales bacterium | reverse complement strand
CGCCGGGATCTCCTCCACCGAGGTCGACGCCATGTGGCTCGGGCACTTCAACAGCGGTCTCGTCCCCGACGGCTTCCCCGCCTCGTTGACGATCCAGGCCGATGAGGGTCTGCGTTGGAAGCCGGCCACCCGGGTCGAGAACGCATGCGCATCGGGGTCGGCCGCGATCTACAGCGCGCTCAACGCCATCAAGGCAGGCGAGGCGGAGATCGCACTCGTGGACGGCGCCGAGAAGATGACGAACAACTCCACGGAGGACGTCGGCATCGCCCTCGGCGGGGCGTCGTACCAGAAGGAGGAGGCCGGGCTGTCGTTTCCGCAGATCTTCGCCCAGTACGCGCAGGCCTACTTCGACGAGTTCGGCGACCATTCATCGACGCTTGCGGCCATCGCCGCGAAGAACCACGCCAACGGCGCCAAGAACCCGCTGGCGCACATGCGCAAGGACGTCGGCTTCGACTTCTGCAACACGGTCTCGGACAAGAACCCGATGGTCGCCGAACCGCTCCGCGTGACCGACTGCTCCCTCATCTCCGACGGTGCCGCGGCGATCGTCATCGCCTCCGACGACGTCGCGAGGAACCACGACCGGGCGATCCGCTTCCGCTCCACCGCCCACGTCCAGGACATCCTGCCGATGTCGCGTCGCAAGCTCACCGACTTCGAGGGACCGGCCCGCGCCTTCGCTGCAGCGTTCGACCAGGCGGGTGTCTCGGTGCACGACCTCGACTTCGCCGAGGTCCACGACTGCTTCACCATCGCCGAGTTGTTGGTCTACGAAGCCATGGGCCTCGCACCCAAGGGCAAGGGCGCCTCCGTGCTCGACGACGGCACCGTCCACCCCGACGGCGCACTCCCCGTCAATCTGTCCGGCGGACTCAAGGCCAAGGGGCATCCGGTCGGAGCGACGGGCGTCTCGATGCATGTGATGACGGCCATGCAGCTCGCCGGCGAGGCGGGCGAGCTGCAGACGCCTAACGCCGACCTCGGCTGTGTCTTCAACATGGGCGGTTCGGGCGTCGCCAACTACTGCTCGGTTCTCGAACGCCGCACCTGACCGACGCCAAGAGCCCGGCGGCAGTCGGTCAGGCGGCGACGGTGGCGAGGATGTAGACGCCCGCGACCGCGGCGAGGACCGCGCCACCGAGCGCGTCCTTGGGCTCGTCGCCGGCCCGGAGATGCGTAGCGGTCGCCGCGAGCCCGACGATCACCAGGCCGACGGCGGCGGCGATGCCGAGCGCGTCGAGGTCGTCGACGATCACGCCGGCGAGGACGCCGACCGCGCCGGCCGACTCCGCAGCGCCGATGAGTCGGAACTGCTGCGTCGTGAAGCCGAGACGATCAGCGGCCGCGACCATCTGGTCGTGCGTGGTCACCTTGGCCGTGCCGGCGGCGAGGAAGGCGAGGGCGACGAGCACTCCGCTGATGATGGTGAGTAGTTGCATGGTGTGTTCCTTCGTTTCTTTCAGTAGGCCGCTTCGAGCAGCTGGAGTAGGTGGTCGGTGGAGCGGAGCGGTACGGCGTTGCCGGTGATCCAGGGGTGGGCGATGCTGCCCTCGGCGATGACCGGGAGGTCCTCGGGCTTCGCACCGGCATCGCGGAGCCGAGTCGGCATCCCGAGGGCCTCGATCAGTTCGCCGACGGCGACGCTGGCGGGCACGTCGGGGCGG
>JBFIHN010000633.1:0-1679 GCA_041601775.1 Acidimicrobiales bacterium | reverse complement strand
GGAGGGCGTCGGCATCTACGTCGACCTGGGCGAGTCACACGATCTCGACGAGCTCCGGATCCTGTCGCCCGACTCGGGATGGTCGGCCTCGGTCCACGTCTCCGACACCACCCACGACTCGATCGCCGGCTGGGGTGACCCAGTGGGCACCATCGACGGTGCCACGCCGGGGACGACGACGCTCTCGCTCGACGACCGGCCCGGCTCGTACGTACTGCTGTGGCTCACCGATCTGGGCGACGATCCTCCGCGGGTGGCCTTCGACCTCCAGGACCTGGTGGTCACCGGACGCTGATCACCGTCTGTTCGACGGGCAGGTCAGTACGCTCGGGCCATCGCTGGCGAACCGACTGACGAAGCGTTGGTGACCGCGGCGCAGGGTGGTGATCGCGACGCGATGGACACGCTGCTCCGCCGTCACCAGGACCGGCTCTGGGCTGTCTGCCGACGCCTGGCCGGCAACGACGCCGACGCCGCCGATGCCCTCCAGGAGGCGATGGTGCTCATCGTGCGGCGCCTCGACACCTTCGACGGGCGCGCCCGATTCACCACCTGGGCCCACCGCGTCGCCACCAACGCCTGTCTCGACGAACTGCGCCGCCGGGGGCGTCGTCCGGTCCTCGGGCTGCCCGACGACGACCCGGGTCTCGGCAACGGTGCGGTGACCGTCGACCGCGCCACGCCCGTCGACCACGAGGTCACCGAGCGGCTCACCGTCGACGAAGCGCTCGCCCGTCTCCCCGACGAGTTCCGCCTGCCGATCGTGCTCCGCGACCTGGGTGGCCACGACTACGCCGAGATCGCCGCCATCCTCGACCTCGCGCCCGGGACCGTCCGCTCACGCATTGCCCGGGCACGCGGCCGACTGGCGCGGCTGCTCGGCCCGGAGGGCGAACGCGACGACGAGCCCGATCCGGGGAACCAACCACCGCCCGATCGACGTCCAAGCAGCAAGCCATGACCGACCCGACCCCCGAGCCGACCCCCGATCTGGGCCCCGACGACATCGAGGTGCTCCGGGCGCGTCTGGCCGCGCCGGCGCCCCCGCCCGGTGCGCTCGAGGCGGCACGGGCGGCGGCGATGGATGCGTTCGACGAGACGCACGGGAGCGGATCGCCCCTCGGCGTGCGCGACATCCGGTCGGCCCGTTCGGCGTCCTGGTACGAGCGGATTCCGCTCGGCGCGGCAGCCGCGGTCCTCGCCGTGGTCCTCGCCGTCGGCGTCGTCACGCAGATCGATCTCGGTGGCGACGACGACATGGCGGCGTCGAGCAGCGACGACGCCTCGTCGGAGGACTCCGGCGACGGCGAAGCTGGCGCCGCACTCGACCGCAGCGCCGAGGACGCGATGGAGAGCGAAGCGCCCATGGCCGCCCCCGAGTCCGACGTGGCGACGGCCTCCTACGACGACATCGACACGCTGGTCGAGGCGTACCGGGACCGCTTCGGGAGCGACCCGGCCACGGGCGACGACGCATCGACCACCATGCCGACGACCGATGCGGGATCCGATGGCGCCGGCGCCCACGACGACGAGGGCTTCCCGGCCTGTGACGCGGCCCAGGGCGCGGGCGTCGCGCCGCTGGACGTGGTGACCTTCGAGTACGTCGGCCTCCGGGTCGACGGCACCCCGACGGCGGTGATCGTGGTCCTCTACGAGTCGGAGGAGACCGGTGTCCG
>JBFIHN010000632.1:0-1681 GCA_041601775.1 Acidimicrobiales bacterium | reverse complement strand
CGAGCGGCCGACGACCACGACACCGCGTCGTCCTCGCCCACGGCTCCGCATCGCTGACAGCGGATTCGTCCCATTCACCGAGCGTACAGTCCGATTTGTCCGCGTTGGGGACCGACAGCCCTCCGACCGCGTGCCAGGATCCCCCCATGTCCAGTCCAGACACCGACCGTGCGGTCTCGCGTGCGGAGCTCGAAGCGCTCCTCGCACGGGTCGGGACCGAACGGAACCGCGACCTGCTGCTCGACATCTTGCGCACCGCGCTCGGTCTCGCCGGCGACGACGTCTCCCGCCTCGACCTCAAGATCACCGCCTCCGCCCTCCGGGAGATGCGCACCGCGTTCGCGACGTTCCGTCCCTACGAGGCCACGCCGAAGGTCACGATGTTCGGGTCCGCTCGCACCCGACCCGACGACCCGCTCTACGAGCAGGCCCGCCGTCTCGCCGCCGAACTGGCGGCCCGTGACTGGATGGTGATCACGGGGGCCGGTCCGGGGATCATGGCCGCCGGTCTCGAGGGTGCAGGCCGGGAGAACTCCTTCGGCGTCACCATCCGGCTGCCGTTCGAGGAGTCGGCCAACGAGTTCATCGAGGGCGACGACAAGCTGGTGTCGATGAAGTACTTCTTCACCCGCAAGCTGATGCTGGTCAAGGAGTCGGCGGGCTTCGTGGCCCTTCCCGGCGGGTTCGGCACCCAGGACGAGACCTTCGAGCTCTTCACGCTCCAGCAGACGGGGAAGTCGGTTCCGGCGCCCGTGGTCCTCCTGGACATCCCCGGGGGGACCTACTGGCACCGCTGGTTGGAGTTCGTCCGCGACGAACTCGTCGACGGCGGCCTGGTGAACGAGGCCGATCTCGAGCTGTTCACGATCACCGACGACGTCGATGCGGCGTGCGAGGAGATCGTCGGCTTCTACCGCAACTACCACTCGATCCGTTGGGCGGGAGACCAGCTGGTGGTACGGATGCGGACCGGGCCGACCCCGGACCAGCTCCGCGCCGTCAACGAGAGCCACGGTCACCACCTCGTCGAGGGGGCCATCGAGGTGGTCGACGCCGGTCCAGCCGAACGTTCCACCCACGACCACGTCGACCTGCCACGGATCGCCATGGTCTTCGACAAGTACCGCCAGAGCGCCATCCACAGCCTGATCCGGGAGGTCAACCGGTGGGCGGGATGAACGCCCCGAGCGACCTCGAGACCCTGGGCCGTGCCGCTGCCGGTCGGTCGCAGGAGATCGAGTCGCTGCGACGACTCCCCGACGACCTCGCCGTCGGTCTGCGCCATCTGGGATTCGGTCGGGCCATGGCACCCCACGAGATCGGCGGCGGCGAGTGGAGTGTGGCCGAGATGGTCGACCAACTCGAGCGCCTCGCCTACTTCGACGGTGCCACGGCCTGGTGCGCCATGATCGCCGGGACCACGTCGCTGGTGTCCGGCTCGCTCCCTGCGGCATGGGCCGAACGGATCTACGGCGATCCCGGAGCACACACCGGAGGCTTCGCCGCGCCGGTCGGTCGGGCGAGGGCCGTCGGCGACGGCCTGGAGGTCTCGGGCCGCTGGCAGTGGGGGTCGGGTACGCACCACTGCTCGTGGATCGGTGGTGGCTGCCTGGTCGTCGACGAGAACGGCACGCCGACGCCGTTGCCCGACGGCACCGTGGCGCCCTTCGTCTTCTTCCCT
>JBFIHN010000631.1:0-1692 GCA_041601775.1 Acidimicrobiales bacterium | reverse complement strand
TGTGCTTCGTCGAGGATGCCGACGGTGTTCCCCATCTGGCGCTCGGCATGGTCCAGCCCTTCACCGTGGTCCCGGCCACGGGCGAGGTCGCCGCCATGCCCGATGCCGACGCGACCGTGAACATGGTCGACTTCGGCTACGGCGACGACACGACGTCGCTGCCCGCGAGCGGCGTCGTCGAGGTCGTGAACACCAGCGACTCCCAACTCCACGAGATGAACATGCTGCGCCTCTCGGACGGCGCGGCGGTCTCGGACGCAGCGGCGTTCTTCGGTGGCGAGTCGGCGGGTCCGCCACCGTTCGCGAGCCTCGGAGGCATGCAGGCGCTCATGCCCAAGGGGTCGTCGTTCCTGGTGCTCGAGGACCTGGCACCGGGGGACTATGCCTTCATCTGCCTCATCCCCGATCCAACCGACGGCGTCCCGCACATCGCCAAGGGGATGGCCGCTCCGGCCGCGGTGAGCTGACCGAGACGGCGACACCACGGCCGGGTCCCTCGCCCCGGCCGTGGTGTTCCGCCGCGGGTGGCCGCTCCTACACTCCGCCCGTGGCCGACGACAACGCACCCGGGTACCTCCTCGACGTCGAACGAGGTGACGCCACCTGGACGCTCGAGGTGTCCAAGGCCATGTCGAACCCGCTCGGATCGCTCTACGGCGGGGCACCGGTGGCCGTGTCGATCGAGATGGCCGAACAGGTCGTGGGCGCGCCGTGTCGGTGGTCGACGACGCGGTTCCTGAGCCCGTCGAACATCGGTGACCTGATCGAGGTGGACTGCCGGGTCGACGTCGCGGGCAAGCGCACCAGCCAGGTCACCGTCACCGGCACCCGCGAGGGCCGCGTCATCTTCGAGACCATGCTCGGCGTCGGCGCCGGGAAGTCCGACGGCCTCAGCGGACGTTGGGTCACCATGCCCGACGCCCCGGACCCCGAGACCCTCCCGAAACCGAACCCGGACGATCGACCCGCCTACGTGGTCGACACGGCGGTCGAGCGCGCCGACCGACGCATGGCCTACGGCAACTTCCCCGGATTCGGTCCGGCCCAGGACGACGGTCACATCGGCATGTGGGCGAGCACCGCCGGTATCGGCGGCTGCACCCGTGCCGCGCTCGGGTGGCTCGCCGACTGCGTGCCGTTGTCGATCGGGGCCGCGATCGGTCAGATGCCGATGGGCACCAGCCTCGACAACACCGTGCGGTTCGCGGCCGCTCCCCCACCCGACGCCGACTGGGTGCTGCTCGACATCCGAGCCGGCGCCGTCCAGGACGGCTACGGCTACGGGACCGTCCACCTGTGGGCCCAGGACGGCACCCTGCTCGGCACCGGGACCCAGACGGCCATCATCCGAGGGATCTAGATCGTTCCGGTCGACCGGAGGCGGGCCAACGTCCGTGCGGATACGGTCGGTGGACGTCGTAGGGCGCAACCCAGGGGGCAGGCATGGTGCAGGTCGAACCGCTCGAGGAACACTGCGAATGGACACGCGAGACACTCGGTGACCGCTACGTCGTCGAGCTGACCGACGGCCACCGGGCCGAACTCGACGCGGCCCTCGTCCACGCCGAGGCCCAGACCGACGACGTGCTCGACATCGAGAAGCGGCACTTCCCGCTCCCGACGCTCGGACCGGAACTCGACCGCATCAAGGACGACCTGATCAACGGTGCGGGCGTGGCGCTGATCCGTGGC
>JBFIHN010000630.1:0-1693 GCA_041601775.1 Acidimicrobiales bacterium | reverse complement strand
GCCGTGGACGAACAGCAACGTGAGCACCGCCGCCTTGGCCCGCTGCGCCGGCCCCGTCCGATCTGCCTCGGCGACGATCGCTCCGGGAGTCCACTGGCGGGCGCCGCCCGAGACCGAGCCACCCTGCGTCGAGACCGGCTTGCCCGACACCTGGGCGAGCACCGAACGGATGCGTTCGACGGTCGCCGCCTCCGGTTCGGCGCCGCTCTGTGAGCGGACCTCGAGGACGATGCTCGCAGCGCCATCGGACCGCAGATACCAGGGCCCGAAGGCCCCGACCGCCCCCGCACGCGGTACCGACGCGGTTGCTGCGCCCGTGGACGGCGTGGTCGATGCGGGCGCGGCGACCGAGGAGGAGGTCGCCGGGCCATCCGTGCCTCCCGTGGTCGCAGGACCCTCGACGGGCGCGACATCGCCGTCGCCGTCGAGACCGGCTCCCGGTGCCGGTGCCGGCACCGAGGAGGTGGTCGCCGACCCGGCCTGGGTCGTGTCGGGGGCAGCGTCGTCGCCACCGCACGCGGCCGCCGCGAGCGCGAGCACGAGGAGGACCGCCGCCCCCCACCGACGGCGATGACGGCGCCCCATGATCAGGCGGGGCGTGTCGAAGGGTCGAGCTGCGTCAGGAACTGCAGGCAGCGGTCGGCCTCGTCCTGCTCACCGATCGCGTCGGCCATGCGCCGGAGACCGTCGAGCGAACGCAGGAACCCCTGGTTCTCCGGGTGGGCCCATCGGACGTAGCCGGAGCCGCGCCAGCCGTTGGCCCGCAGGCGGTCCAGGCCTCGGTGATAGCCGACCCGGAACGCTGCGTATGCCTCCACGTCGTCTCGTGCGGTCTCGCCCAGCTGCGCCCAGGCCAGGAGGCAGCGTGGATGGTCGGCCACGACCGCGGCAACGGCACCGTGTTGCTCACCGGGATCGAGCGACGCCGCGGCCGCCAGCCGATCGAGTGCGTCGGCGGGCTCGGCGTCGAGGACCGTTTCCGGTGGTCCACTGGCCGAGAGGTTCACGTTCTGGGACATGTGCCGGAGCCTACGGGCGTGCCGTCACGCCGCCCCATCGGCCGCGCAGTACCCTGCGCTCGTGCGCATGATCCTGGCGGCGGCCCCCTTCGAGGACTTCGCGCGGGAGAACAGCCCGATCCTGGCGGTCATCGTGTGTGGGGTCCTCGGTCTGCTGGTCGCCCGGCTCATCACGCGGACGATGACCCGGCTCGTGATGCTGGGGATCGTGGTGCTCGCCGGCCTGTTCATCGTCATCGAGCGCGACAACATCACCGAGTGCACCCAGACCTGCGAGTGCACGCTCGCCGGGATCGACACCTCGGTCCCGGCCTGCAACGCCAAGCTCCCCCGCACCGGTACCTGACCCCGCACCGGTACCGGCCCCGACCGAGGGCTCAGCCTGCCTCGGTCCGGTGGACCATGGACCGGATGAGCCCGACGAACTCCGCCGGGTGGGTCAGGTGGATGCCGTGCGAGGCGCCCTCGACCTCGACGTGGCGCCCGTCGACGACGCCATCGGCGACCGCCCTCGCCGATCGTCGGTGGTGGGCAGCGCCGATCGACCCGTTCGCCGCCAGCACCGGGCACGTGATGTCGGAGAGCTCGAACGGGGTCGGCGACGGCGACCGGAGCTGTCGCATCTCGGCCACCAGCGTCGGGCCTTCGGCTCGACGGGCACGCCTGGTGGACGG
>JBFIHN010000629.1:0-1694 GCA_041601775.1 Acidimicrobiales bacterium | reverse complement strand
TGATCTCGACGGTGACCTCGACTGCGACCTCGCCGTGGCCGCTGCCGCGTTCGTCCGCCAGGAACGCCAACACCACGGCCAACACCGGCGGTTCAACGACCGGATCATGGCCCGGTTCGGCGCGCTGCGCTTCGTCGAGCGTCTGATGGCGTGGACGTTCGGGCTGCTCCGGCGGCGGATGTCGTCTCGGTTCGCCCTCGCCTTCGCCGCCGGGTTCGAGACCGTCGCCTTCTCGGCCGCGCGTTGGACCGCGGCACGCCAACGACGACTCTTCGCGGACGCCGACCCCACCGCCACCTCCCTGTTCCTCTGGCACCTGGCCGAGGAGGTCGAGCACAAGGGCGTCGCGCACGACGTGTACGAGGCATCCGGCGGAGGACGAGTTCGCTACGTGCTCGCGATGACGTCGTCGATGGTGCTGCTCGCCGGTTTCACGACGATGGGAACGTTGTCGATGCTGTGGTCGACACGGCGGATCTTCAACCCGTTGACGCATCTGCGCATGCTGGTCTGGTCGCTCAGCTTCCTGTTCGAACTCCTGCCGAACATGGCGATCTCCGCACGCCCCAGCCACCACCCGGACGACTTCGTCGACCCGATGTTCTTCGGTGTCGACCTCCACGAACTCGACGTCGCTGGTCCCTGACCCACCTACCGTGGCGGGCATGGATCTCGACGAACTGCTCGCCCTCGGAACCAGCATCGGCGACCGGCTCGTCGAACGAGGCGAGACGGTGAGCGTCGCCGACGGGTCGTCGGGCGGTCTGATCACCACGGCGCTGCTGGCGCGGCCGGGGGCGTCGGCGTACTACCTCGGTGGGGCCACGATCTACACCGGCCCCGCGGCGAAGGGGCTGATCGCGGGTGCCGTCACGGCGCCGGCCGGTCTGCGCGGTGCGAGCGAGCCGTGGGTGCAGTACCTGGCGGAGTCGATCCGCACCCGGGTCGGCACCACGTGGGGGATCGGGGAGGGCGGTGCAACCGGGCCGTCCGGCAACCCCTACGGCGACCCCGCCGGCCACGCCTGGGTCGGCGTCGACGGCCCGCGCTCGGCGACACGTCATGTGTTGACCGGCGACGACGACCGTGCGCGCAACATGGTCGCGTTCGCCACTGCGGCGCTGGCATTGTTCGCCGAGGTCCTCGCCGACTGACAGCACGGCGACACGCCGGGTCGACTGGGCGGGCCGGCGTGTCTGAACTCGACGTCTGAGGCGTCGGGGGCCGACGCTCACGACGTCGAGAATGGGGTGGAAGGCTGCTCGTCGAGGCGGGATTTCCTCGGGGTTCCTGTCCTACCCGGTGGGGACAATGGGGGTGTGACTGGTTCTGCTTCGTACTCCCGAGATGCTGATGCGGCGGTCTCGGCGCGGGTGAGGTTGGATCGTGCGGCGTCGGTGGTGGCGTCGATGGATGCGGCGCAGCGTGAGGCGGTCGGGGCGTTGGTGGCGTTGTGGCCGACAGCGGCGTGGCTGGCTGCGGGGGTGCGGTCTGCGAAGCAGTGGTTGATCTCGTATGCGGGCCTGTCGGTGTCGGAGGCTCGGCGGTTGGAGCGGATCGCGGAGCTGTGTTCGCGTGATCCGCGTCTGCTCGATGCGGTGGTCGAGGGTGGGTTGTCGTTGGGTCGTGCGGAGTCGTTGGCGCGTGCGGTCACCGACGAGCGGGCACCGTGGCTCAGTGGTTCGGTGGATGCG
>JBFIHN010000628.1:0-1695 GCA_041601775.1 Acidimicrobiales bacterium | reverse complement strand
TCGGTCGGTGCAACCGAGTCGATCCTGCTCACGGCGGCCATGGCCGAGGGCCGCACCGTCCTGCGCAACGCGGCAACCGAACCCGAGATCATCGAGTTGGCGCTGTTCCTGCAGCGGATGGGCGCTCGCCTCGAACTCCACCCCGGCCGGCGTTTCGTGATCGAGGGCGTCGAACGACTCCACGGTGCGACCACCACGCTGGCGGGCGACCGACTCGAGGCCTTCTCGTACCTGGTGGCCGGTCTGGTGACCGGGGGCGAGGTCCGGGTGGCCGGGTGCCCCCAGGACCGTCTGGTCACCGCGATCTCGACCCTCCAGCGCATGGGAGCGGAGTTCGAGATCAACGATCACTGGATCAGCGCGTCGAGCAACGGCCTGCGCGCCGTCGCCATCCACACCGACACCCATCCGGGGTTCATGACCGACTGGCAGTCACCGCTGTTCGTGCTCATGACCCAGGCCGAGGGCATGTCGGTCCTCCACGAGACCGTGTTCGAGGACCGGGTCCGCTACCCGGCGTCGGTCGTGGCCGCGATGGGCGGCGAGATCGAGCTCTTCGACACCTGCCTCGGCGGCCCCGACTGCCGCTTCCACGACACCAACGCCGTGCACTCGGCCGTGGTGCGTGGCGTGTCGAAGCTGCGGGGTGCCGCGGTCGAGATCCCCGACGTCCGGGCCGGGTTCTCCGGTGTCATCGCCGCCGCTGCCGCCGAGGGCTCCTCGGTGATCGGTGGCGTGCACCATCTCGAGCGCGGCTACAACCGCCCGTTCGAGACCTTCCAGTCGCTCGGCCTGCGGCTCGAGCGCGTCAACCGCTGATCAGACTCGCCAGCGCCCAGATCGCACCGATGGCGCCGACGACGGCGAACGCGATGCTGCGGCCGACCGGGGCGGCGTCGAGATCGCCCTCACGCACCTGCTCGGGCGGGCGGACGACGGCCATGATCGAACCGACGGTCATGGCGCCGCCGATGGCGAGCACGAGGTAGGCGAGGAGATCCTCTCCGAGAAACACGACACGAGCGTACCGATCACGGCTCGAGATCGGCATCGCGTACGTCGGCGGAGATGTCGTCGTAGACCGTCGTCTCGACGATGTCACCGTGGTCGATGCGGATGCGGGCCAGCGCCCCGGTCGCCGGGTCGAAGCACAGTTCGGCCGACTCGCCGTAGCCGCTGCGCGGATCGTTCCGCGTGCGCGCCATCCGCCAGCAATCGTCGGTCTGGCCGAGCGAGACCCGGTACAGCGGGTCGTCCCCGGACACCAGCGCCGCGAACGCCGCGACCTCGTCGGCGACCACCACGGCGAAGTGGTCGCCCGGCTGGCCGAGCGTGCAAGCGATCGCTCCACCGCCGGGCGGTGCGGGGCAGGCGAGCACCCGGTCGTCGCGGCGGCCGCGCACCTCGTCGAACCCGCGGACGAGACGGTCCGGTGGCCGCTGCACGATCTCGGTCGGGGCGGCGAGCCGGGTGCCGTCGGCGGCCACGCGTTCGAAGGTCCCCTGCGATCGATGGGTCGCGGTCCGCGAGGTCGTCCAGGCATCGACGAGTGCGGCGGCCGGGTCGGCAGGCGTCGGGTGGTCGACGTCGATGGTGAGCGTCGTCACGACCACGAGAGCGACGAATGCGACCGTGACCCCCGCACCGAGACGAGTCAGACGATCCACCAGGCAAGTGTGGAACAATCCGCGTATG
>JBFIHN010000627.1:0-1696 GCA_041601775.1 Acidimicrobiales bacterium | reverse complement strand
CCGACGTTGGGGTCCGTGGTCGCGAAGGCATACGGCGCAGCGAGCGCGCCGCCACCGGCGAGGGAGTTGTAGAGCGAGGACTTGCCCGCATTGGGCAGTCCGACGAATCCGAAGCGTTCCATGGAGCCAGCGAGGCTACGCGACCGCGACCGGTCGTCCGCCAAGGCGGACGGGATCGTCAGCGCTCCCAGGACTCCGGCCGGCGGAGTCGGACCGCGCCGTGTTTGTACGACGGTTGGCGGGAGTGGGGGTCGAACGATGGGAACGTGAGCTGGTTCGTGGCCGGGTAGTGCATGGGGACGAACACCTGTCCACGGCCCACGGCTGCGGTGACGAAGACGGTGGCGGACATCGACCCGCGGCGAGACTCGATCCGCACCTCGTCGCCGGACGACACCCCCAGGTCAGCGGCATCGTCCGGGTGCACCTCGACGTACGCGTCGGCCGGGTACAGGTCACGCAGGATGTCGGAGCGCCCGGTACGGGTCTGGGTGTGCCACTGGCTCGTGGTTCCCCGCCCCGTGAGCAGGACGAGCGGATGGCGCTCGTCGACCTTCTCGACCGTGGGGCGCGGCGTGTCGACGATGAACCTCGCCCGTCCGTCCGGGGTGAAGAACCGCCCGTCCTCGAACAGGCGCCGTTCCCGGCTCGCCGAGCGAGGCGCGACGCGCGGCCCGCTGGGGAACGGCCACTGGACACCACCCTCGTCATCGAGCATCTGGTAGCCGTCGATGCCCGTGATGTCGCACGGCTGGCCGGCGGAGCATGCCTGCAGGATCTCGAACGTCGCCTCGGGAGTCGACCACCGCTCGAACATCTCGCCGCAGCCCCAGTGGTCGGCGATGGCCTTGAAGATCCAGAAGTCCGCCAGCGACTGCCCGGGCGCTCGGAGCACCCGTTTGATCGGGCCGATCCGACGCTCGGAGTTGATGAACGTCCCCTCCTTCTCCCCCCAACCGGCGGCGGGGAGGACCAGGTCGGCTCGTTGCGCGGTCTCGGTGTCGCCGTAGAGGTCCTGGACCACCAGGAAGTCGAGACGGTCGAGGAGGTCGTGGCAGTCGCTCTGGTTGATCCACGAGTGTGCGGTGTTCGTGGCGATGACCCACAGCCCCCGGGTCACGCCAGAAGCAATGCCCTCGAGGATCTGGTCGTAGGCCTTCGACGGCGCATCGGGGATGCGTGCGACGTCGATGTCGAGGATCTCGGCGACCTCGGCCCGATGCGCCGGAACGGCGAAGTCGCGGCCGCCGAGGAGCGAGGTCGTGTTGGAGAACAGACGCGACCCCATGGCATTGCACTGCCCGGTGATCGAGTTGGCTCCGGTGCCCCGGCGCCCGATGTTGCCCGTCATCAGCGCGAGGTCGATGACCGCCTGGGCCGAGCGCACCCCCTCGTGCGACTGGTTGACACCCATCGTCCACCAGAAGCTCACTCGTTCGCCCGCGGCGATGATCCGAGCCGTCTCCTCCAACGCCTCGCGGGTGATGCCGGTCTCCTGGCTCACCCGTCCGATGGTGAAGTCGCCCACGTGGGCGGCGAATGCCTCGAAGCCCGTGGTGTGCGCGGCCACGAAGTCGTGGTCGACCGCCCCGAGGTCGAGGAGGATCTTGGCGAGTCCGTAGAGCAGCGTGAGGTCGGACTTCGGTGCCAGCGGGAGGTGGTGGGTTGCGGCCTGTGCGGTCTCGGTGGCGCGGGG
>JBFIHN010000626.1:0-1698 GCA_041601775.1 Acidimicrobiales bacterium | reverse complement strand
GGTGAGCCCTGTGGGTGCGGCGGCAAGGTCCTGGCCACCGCGGCCCATCTGGGTGCGGCGCTGGCCGCTCCTGCTCGGCCGACCGTCGTCGCCCTGGTCGACCAGGCCGCCGACGCCCTGGTGCCCCTCTCCCCCGCCGCCGCACTGGCCAAGATCCTCGAGGCCGGTGTCGCGCCGACCCCGAACCCGGTGGCCGACCTCGACACGCTGATCCGGCTGCTCGCGGCCGCCCGCTGTTTCACGATCGGCACCGCCGACCTGCCGGCGGCCGCCGACTGGATCACCCAGCTCGCCGGCCGAGCACCGGCGGAGCCCGTCCCGACGTTGGTCGAACAACACGGCGATCGCATCGACGTGTACGCCGGGGCCGAGGCGGTCGTGGTCACCGGCGACGAGAGCCATCTGCTCAACCAGACGGCAGCCGCGGTGTGGCTGCTCCACAACGAAGGCCTCGATGTCGACGCCATCGCCACCGAGTTGGCCGCCGAGCACCACCTGGTCGAGGGTGCGCTCGCCGAGCTGGCCGGCATCGGCGCATGACCCTCGGGCGCCTGCTGCACGTCGCCACCACCGACATCAGCCTCGACCTGCTCATCGGGCCACAGCTCCGGGCGTTCGCCGACGCCGGCTACGAGGTCCACACCGCGGCCGGTGACGGCGGCCACGCCGACGCGGTCCGCGCCGCAGGACACACCCACCATGTGCTCGAACACGCCACCCGGTCGTTCGCGCTCGGTGACGACGTCAAGGCCCTGGGCGAGCTCTACCGGCTGTTCCGAGGGCTGCGGCCCGACATCGTCCACACCCACAACCCGAAGCCGGGGATCTATGGCCGCATGGCAGCCAAGGCCGCCCGGGTCCCGCTCATCGTGAACACCCAGCACGGGATGTACGCCCAGCCGACCGACCGGGCCGCACGTCGCCTGCCGGTCTATGCGCTCGAACGGCTGGCGGCGACGTGCAGCGACGTCGAACTGGTCCAGAGCGGCGAGGACGTCGCGACCCTGCGCCGACTCCGCGTGCCCGCAGGCAAGCTCCAGCGCCTGGGCAACGGCATCGACCTCGAGCGGTTCCGCCCACCGACCGCCGAAGAACGACGGGCGGTCCGGGCCGAACTCGGTTTCGGCGACGACGACGTGGTCTGTGGCGCGGTGGGGCGGCTGGTGTGGGAGAAGGGCTATGCCGAGCTCTTCGAGGCGGCGGCACGGATCCTCCCGCAGACCGAGCGGCTCAAGATGATCGTCGTCGGACCGTTCGACGACGACAAGGGCGACCCGCTCTCCCAGGCCGACGTCGACGCCGCCGAGCGTGCCGGCGTGCAGTTCCTCGGGATGCGCAACGACGTCGAGCGTCTGTACGGGGCCATGGACCTGTACGTGCTCGCCTCGCACCGGGAAGGGTTCCCCCGATCGGCGATGGAGGCCGCGGCGAGTGGACTCCCTGTCGTCGCCACCGACATCCGCGGCTGTCGCGAGGTCGTCGACGACGGGACCACCGGCCTGCTCGTGCCCGTCCGGGATCCGCAGGCACTCGGATCGGCCATCGCACGGCTGGCGACCGACGACGCCGAACGGTCCCGCATGAGCGCCGCCGCCGTCGAGCGAGCCCGGTCGCACTTCGACCAACAGACCGTCATCGACATCACCCTCGCCGCGTACGGCGCCTGAGACGCGACGACGCCCCCGCCAGAGGCGGGGC
>JBFIHN010000625.1:0-1714 GCA_041601775.1 Acidimicrobiales bacterium | reverse complement strand
TCCCCGGTGCGCTCGTGGAGCGTCTGCGCGGCGAGCAGCGCGCCCAAGTCGAACGGGAGCGCCTCGAACCCCGCGGTGGGGACGATCTTGGCGCCGGACTCGGTTGCCTCGTCGTCGTAGCTGTCGATCATGGCCTTGACCCAGTCGGTCTCGCCGGTGAGGTCGACTTCGTGGGTGCCGTGCCTTGCGCAGGCGGCATACACCGGCTCGCCGTAGCGGGCGTAGGGCCCGACCAGGTTCGCGATGACGGTGGCCGACGCCGCCATTGCGTCGATCGAGGCGGCGTCGCCGACATCGGCGAGCATCACGGCGTCGGGCTCGGCGCCGACGACGGCGAGAACCTCGTCGATGCGGGCCCGGTCGCGGCCGGCCACGCCCCATCGGAGCCCGAGGGCGGGCGCCCGTCGGGCGAGGTGTCGCGCGACCTCCCGGCCCGTCACCCCGGTTGGTCCGAACAGGACGACGTCGAGATCAGCCATGCCAGCAGCGTGACAGGGCACGAGGGGGTGGCGCTACCGTCGATGCCATGTGTGGACGGTTCGTGTCGTCATCGACCCCCGACGAGCTCGCCGCGTACTTCGGTGTCGACCAGGTGGCGGAGTCGGTGCTCGGTCCGCCACCGGGCGACGACGGGGGAGCGGCAGCGTCCGCCGCCCCGCGCGCGAACTACAACGTCGCCCCGACCCAGGACGTCCTGGCCGTGCTCGAGCACGAGGGCGAACGCCATCTCGACGCGTTCTTCTGGGGGCTGATCCCCTCGTGGGCCAAGGAGGCCAAGATCGGGTCGCGCATGATCAATGCCCGGGCCGAGACGCTGGCCGAGAAGAACTCGTACAAGCCGTCGTTCCAGAAGCGCCGGTGTCTGATCCCCGCCGACGGGTTCTACGAGTGGCAGAAGCTCGACGACTCGAAGAACCTCGCCAAGTCGAAGGTCCGGAAGCAGCCGATGTTCATCCGCTCGGGTGACGGGACGCCGCTGGCCTTCGCCGGTCTGTGGTCGGTGTGGCGGGGCCCGGACAAGGACCAGGAACCGTTGCGGTCGGTGACCATCGTGACGACCACGCCCAACGAGACCATGGCGCCGGTCCACGACCGGATGCCGGTGATCCTCGGCCGGGACGACTGGGCCACGTGGCTCGACCGTGACAACGACGACCTCGATGCGCTCGGCAGGCTGTTGGTCCCGGCTCCCGATGACCTGCTCGTGGTGACCCCGGTCTCGACCCAGGTCAACAACGTCCGCAACAACGGTCCCGAACTGATCGACGCGGTCGAACCGGCCACCGCCTGATCCGTCCGTGTCGCCGGGCGTCAGACGCCGGGGTCGTGGCCGAGGTCGCGGAGTGACGCGATGAGCGCCTCCTGTGCGTCGTCCATGGCAGCCGGGTCCGGGTCGCGGGCGGCGTTCGCGAAGTCGAGGTCGTGGACGCCGTTGATCGGGACCACGTGCAGGTGGACGTGGGGGACCTCGAGCCCGGCGATCATCAGACCGACACGGACCGGGGAGAAGGCCGCCTGCTGGGCCTGGCCGATGGCCTGGCTCACGGTCATGAGGTGCGCGTTCAGTTCGGGCTCGAGATCGAGCCAGTGGTCCACCTCGACGATGGGTACGACGAGGGCATGGCCGTGCTGGAGCGGGTTGATCGACAAGAACGCCACGCACCGGTCGTCGCGCCACACGAAACGTCCGGGGAACTCGCCGTCGATGATCTTG
>JBFIHN010000624.1:0-1719 GCA_041601775.1 Acidimicrobiales bacterium | reverse complement strand
GTCGATCAACAGGTCGAAGCCCCGGGCGAACTTGTCGCGGTGGTAGGCGATGTCGGGCAACAGGTAGGTGGGATCGCCGTCGCTCTTGATGAGCGGTCGGTCCTTGTCGTCGCCGAAGTCGGTCGACCGCAGCCACGTGGCGCCGTCGGCGTCGAAGGCATGGCCCCGTTCGCGCAGATCGGCCAGGGCCGTGTCCATGGCACCGGAGTCGACGAGGGCCTGCTCGGACGACCACACGTCGAAGTGGACGTGGAACGCCTCGAGCACCTCGCGCTGGTCGGCCAGCGCCCGCTCGTAACCCCAGGCTCGGACGGCCTCGATCCCGGCATCGGCGACGTCGTCGGGCATCTCGGCCGCCCAGTCGGCGACGTACTCACCGCCGTAGCCACCTTCGGGCACGTCTTCGCCCCGCTTGCGGGCCAGCAGCGACTCGGCGTACCGAAGCATCTGGACACCCCGGTCGTTCAGGTAGAACTCACGCGTCACGTCGAACCCCGAGCGCTCGAGGATCCGGGCCAGGGCGTCGCCGTACGCGGCTCCCCGACCGTGGCCGGCGTGGATCGGACCGTTCGGGTTCGACGACACGAACTCGACGTTGACCTTCGTCCCGGCACCGATGTCGAGGCGGGCGTAGCCGTCCTGGCCGGCTTCGACGACCTCGACGAGGACGTCGTGGAGCCACGACGGCGCCAGACGGAAGTTCACGAACCCGGGCCCGGCGATCTCGACCGCGTCGACGTGGTCGAGCGCCATGGCCTCGAGCGCCGCGACGAGGTCGCCGGCGATCTCCCGCGGGTTGCGACCGGCCGCCTTGGCCGAGGCCAGGGCGATGTTGCACGACCAGTCACCGTGCTCGCGGCGCGCCGGACGCTCCATCGTCCAGCTGACGGCGGCGGGGTCGAGGTCGATGCCGGCAGCAGCCGACTCGACCGCGGCAGCGAGGGTCTCGCGGATCACGGGGTCTCCATGGTTGGGGGTCGATTCAGCGGGAAAGGAGCGCGTTGACGCGATCGACGAGATCGAGCGGCTCGAACGGCTTGGTGATGTAGTCGTCTGCGCCGGCGTCGATGCCCTGGCGGACATCGGAACCCTGTGCCTTCGCCGACAGCAGGATCACCGGGATCGATGCCGTCGCCGGTTCGGCCTTGAGCGCACGCACCAACTCGAGCCCGGACATGACGGGCATCATCACGTCGGACACGACGACGTCCGGGACGTTCGCACGAGCCGACTCGAGGCCGACCGCACCGTCCTCGGCGCGCAGGACCGTGAAGCCCTCCATCTCGAGGTTCACCTCGAGCAGTTGGAGGATCGTCGCGTCGTCCTCCACCACCAGCACCGTCGGCATCGCCATGGCCGGCCAGCCTATGACCGTCGGTGTTCGAGACCGGCACGGGATGCCACTAGCGGTGGCGCCGGGAGCCCGCGCTACGATCTCGAACTCCCAGCCCCCGTAGCTCAGCGGATAGAGCATCGGCCTCCGGAGCCGTGTGCGCGTGTTCGAGTCACGCCGGGGGCACGCGTCGGCTTCGCCGACAGGACGAATGCTTCGCATTCGTCCGCGCGCCTCGCAGGATGCGCTCTGCGAGTGCAGGATCGAACGGCACGACGCTTCCCGTCAGTGGCGGATGGTGGTACCGGGGAAGTCGCCGGCGTCACGCCAGCGTTCGAGATGGGCCATGAACTCCATGAGGTTGCCCGGGTGCACGACGTTGCGGG
>JBFIHN010000623.1:0-1726 GCA_041601775.1 Acidimicrobiales bacterium | reverse complement strand
GGTCGAGGCAGCGTTCACTCGATCGACGATGAGCGCCAACGCGAGGATCACCAGCGGCATGGCGACCTGTTGGGCCGCCAGCCCGGTGGCGAACGAGCCGTCGATGCCGCCGCCTCGGGTCGACCCCGCGGCCAGGGTGAGCACGCCGGCGGCCATCGCCGTGACCGGCTGGATCCCGAGCGCACGTGCCAGTCGTGCCCCGGCGAAGGGCGTGGCGACGTAGGTGGCCACCAGCACCATCTCGAGTGCGCCCGCGTCGCTCACCATCCCGAGGGTGGCGAGGTCGGCGAGGCCGATGAGCACCGTCAGGCCGGGCCCGTAGAACAGGAACAGCTGGTAACCGAGCATCGACGAGGGGTACCAGGCGTCGAGGTGGCCCCGTCCGAAGACCTCACGGAGACCGAAGCTGCTCCGCTGGAGGTGCCCCGTGATGTCGTTGCCCGGAGCGAGCTCGCCCCCGGGCAGGATCCGCAGTGCCCACGCCGCGATCACCACGGTGAGGACGGCTGCGGTCCACCGCAGCCACCGTGGGTCCCGATCGGCGACGGGCTCGGTCAATCGGGGAGGTGGGGCACCGGTGCCGGCAGCACCGCGTCGTGGTCGGCGAAGAGGGCGGCCGAGGGGGACGACCCGTCGATCGCCTCCGCGGCGAGGATCACGGCGGCAGCCGAGTACGTGGACCGTTCGTCGGCCGGGAAGTGGACCTCTTGGGGGTACACGATCCCGGTCCAGTAGTGGCCGTCGTCGAGTCGCTGTGTCTGGGCGTGGGCGAAGAGCTCCCGAGCTCGTTCGTGCATCCCCACACTCAGGTAGGCCATGGCGCACTCGCACGTCTCGGCGGTGGTGATCCACGGACGGTCGGAGACACACCGGATCCCCTTGTCCTCGGCCGCGAAGGTCTCGTAGCGCGACTCGAGGTGCTCCCGGCCGGCGGCACCGCCCACCGCGCCGGCGAGGACGGGGTAGTACCAGTCCATGGCCCAGCGGTGCTTGGGGGCGAAGGCATCGGGCACGTTGGCGACGACGTGGGCCAGGGCCGAGCTCGAGGTCTCCCACTCCGGCCGTTCGTGGCCGAGTTCGTGCGCGATCGCGATCGCACACCGGAGGCTGTGCGAGATGCTCGACGACCCGGTCAGGAGTGCGAACGACCACGGCGTGCCGTCGGCGTGGCGGGCCCAGAGGATCTCGCCGCGCGGGGTCTGGAGGTCGAGGACGAAGTCGATGGCGGCCTCGACGGTCGGCCACAACGTCTCGAGGAAGCCGGCGTCCTTGTGGCGCAGGAAGTGGTGGTAGACGCCGGCGGCCACGTACGCGCAGACGTTGGCGTCGAGCTTGTCCTGCTCGACGCTCACCGTGCCGTCGTCGGCCTCGACGTAGTACTGGTGCCAGGCGCCGTCGGGGCGTTGGAGCCCCATGAGCCACTCGTAGGCCCGTTCGGCCTCGGCCCGGTGGCCGCCGATGTCGAGCGCCATCGCGGCCTCGACGTGGTTCCACGCATCGGCGTGGCCGCCGGGGAACCACGGGATCATCCCCGACGGGTGCTGCCAGTCGGCGATCGCCGCGGCGGTGTCGTGGACGTCGGTCGCGGAGATCAGTCCGTCGACGGCAGGAGTCATGCGGCCGCGCCGGCGGTGGCGCGTGTCGAGTCGCTGCCGGCACGGACCGGCTTGGACGCGTAGACGATGAGGCTCTTGCCGATCACCGGGTTGAGCAGCGCCTCGGTGAG
>JBFIHN010000622.1:0-1729 GCA_041601775.1 Acidimicrobiales bacterium | reverse complement strand
CGTCGCCCGACGCCGGGCGGGAAGATCAGGACCGCGGCCTGGTACACGCCGAAGAGCAGGCTGACCGACACGATCAAGCGGATGACCTCGGACGTGCCCCGCAGCCCCCGGAGGACCACGCGTTCGACGACCGCACCGAAGATCGGTGCGCCGAGCAGGAGAACCAGCGCGAGCGCGATGGGCGCGGGGACACCCCAGTCCTGGCGGACCTGCCAGTAGGCGAAGGCCGCGAACATCCCGAAGGCGCCGTGGGCGAAGTTGAACACCCCGGAGGTCGTGTACGTGAGCACCAGGCCCGACGCGGCCACGGCGTACAACGCCGCCGTGACCACTCCGGCGATGGTGAAGGTGAGGAACTGCTCCACCGGATCCGCGCCTAGGCGCTGGGGACCTCGACGGTGACGATCTCGTCCGGTTCGCAGGCGAACCCCGACTCGGGCGCGTAGCGGACGAACGCACCGTCCTCGACCCGCAGGACCGCGACGCAGGGCGACAAGGAGTTGTCCCCGGGATCGGTCGGGGCGTGCAGCCCGCCGCCCTCCCAGTCACGTACGTCGGCTGCGGTCTCGAGGACGCAGCTCCTCGTGAGGTTGTCGGCGAGGTCGCACTCCTTGGCCGCGGTCGCGAACAGGAGCCAGGCCGACGTCGACTGGGCACCGAGCACGGCCACCTTGCCGCTGATGGCTGCGACGTTGTCGAGGTACAGCTGGGTCGCCGATCCCGGCTCGGCCTCCTCGAAGGGCGTCAGTCCCGTCCGGATGAACGTGCCCTCGGCGGCATCGCCGGCGGCGGCGAGGTACTCCGCGTCGTAGAAGTTGGTCTCCTGGAGCGTGACCGCCGGCGAGTAGCCGATCTCCTTCATCGCTCGCTGGAGCTTGGCCAGGTTCTCGCCCTCGCCGACGAAGGAGAGGAACTGCACGTCGGCGTCACGGAGTGCGATGGCGAACGGCTGCCAGTTCGACTCGCCGCCGATGGAGTAGATCTGCGTCGCGACCGTGACGTTGCCGCCTTGCTCGTAGCCCGAGCGGTAGCGCTCGTAGGTGACGACGAGCGTCTGGAAGTCGGCGTACACGTAGCCGGTCCGCTGCCCGGCATCGGGGAACTCGTCCTCGATGAGGCGCAGCGCACCGAGGGAGAGCTTGTCGATTGCGTTGGGGATGGCCTGCACGGACCGTCGGGCGATCGGGTCGGCGCCGGCCTCGCCGGCCTTCTCGGGGGTCACCGAGAACCCGGCGATGTCGATGAGGCCACAGGCAGCCCCGACGGTCGGCCACAGGTTGTCCTGGACGGCTCCTGCGCCGACCAGTGCGAAGTCGGTGCCGCAGGCCTGCTCGACCACGGGCTGGTAGTTGGTCAGTGCGGCGTCGTGGAGGTTGAGCTGCAACTGCTTGCCGTTGATCCCACCGGCGGCGTTGCACCACTCGACGAAGGCCGACGCGGCATCGAAGATCTCCTGGTTCAGGCCCTGGCGCCCGACGAAGCCCGGGTCGGCCACCGTGCCCACCTCGATGGTGTCCTCGGTGATGCCCTGCAACTCGTCGGCGCCGGCATCGGCCAGCGCGCCCCCACCTTCGTTGGGCCCACACACGGCTTCGAGTGTCCCGAAGTCGCCGGCACCGCCGCCCGTCGGGTCGTCGGCCGCGGTGGTCGTGGTCGCCGACGGATCGTCGACCGCATCCTCGGCCCGGTCGCTACCGCATGACGCGGCGACGAGCGCGATCGTGGCCAT
>JBFIHN010000621.1:0-1729 GCA_041601775.1 Acidimicrobiales bacterium | reverse complement strand
CGCGACCGGCTCCGTGCTCGTGGGGTGGCCGCCGCCGTCGGCACCCGCAACGGTGCACCGGTCGTCGTGGCCTGCACCGTCGGCGTCGATCTCGAAGCCGTGGTGTTGGCGGCCGACGCCCGTCGTTCGATCGATCCGGACGCCACGTTGCTGCTCGCCATGCCGGCCCGTGACGTGCTCCCCGTGGTCGAGACCATGGTGGACGATCTCGTGCGACCCGCCGAGATCGTGGCGGTCGAAGGGGACTGGAAGACCTGAACGGGGAGGGGCGGTCGGTAGCCTCGGTTCGATGTTGGATCGCCTGGACGCGCTGGAGCGCGAGTTCCTCGACCTCCAGGCCCGCCTCGGCGACCCGGAACTGATCGCCGACCAGCAGCGCTACGCGGACGCGGCCCGCCGCTATCACGAACTCGAGGAGATCGTCGAGGTCGGGCGCGAGCTGCGGGCCCGGACCGGCGACCTCGAGACGGCACGCGAGTTCGCCCGCGAGTCCGAGGGCGACGACAAGGAGCTGTTCCGCGCCGAGGCCGTCGAGACCGAGGCCGACGTCGAACGCCTGTCGGAGAAGCTGAAGTACCTGCTGCTGCCCAAGGACCCCAACGAAGGACGCAACGTCATCGTCGAGATCCGTGGCGCCGAGGGCGGCGAGGAGGCCAACCTCTTCGCCCGCGACCTGTTCCAGATGTACGAGGCGGTCGCCGCACGCATGGGCTGGAAGCTCGAGGTGCTCAACACCGACCACTCCGACATGGGCGGCTACCACGACATCACCTTCGTCGTGAAGGGTGACGGCGCCTGGACCCGCATGAAACACGAGGGCGGCCCGCACCGGGTGCAGCGAGTACCGGTGACCGAG
Source organism: Acidimicrobiales bacterium (assembly GCA_041601775.1). Lineage (GTDB taxonomy): Bacteria > Actinomycetota > Acidimicrobiia > Acidimicrobiales > Salinilacustritrichaceae > Salinilacustrithrix. Next base: position 873 of record JBFIHN010000621.1, on the reverse strand, counting down.
GCCCAGGGCCGTATCCACACGTCGTCGGCGACGGTCACCGTGCTCCCCGAGGTCGACGACGTCGAGATCGACATCGACGAGAAGAACGACCTCGAGATCCAGGTGTACCGGTCGTCGGGTCCCGGCGGTCAGTCGGTCAACACCACCGACTCGGCCGTGCGCATCACCCACAAGCCGACCGGTGTCGTGGTCGCGATGCAGGACGAGAAGAGCCAGCTCCAGAACAAGGCCAAGGCGCTTCGCGTGCTCAAGTCCCGGTTGTTCCAGCTCGAACAGGAGCGCCAGCAGGCCGAGCTGTCGTCGGCCCGCAAGGACCAGGTCGGCGGCGGAGGCCGGTCCGAGAAGATCCGGACCTACAACTTCAAGGAGAACCGGGTCACCCACCACGACATCGGACTCACCGTCTACAAGCTCGACAAGGTCCTGGCCGGTGAACTCGACGACATCTCCGACGCCCTGGTGCAGAACGAGCAGACGCGTCGCCTGGAAGGCGACCTCGAGCGCGACGGGCGCTGACCGGCGCTTTACCGTTTCACCGACGAGTTCGTAGGCTGCGCGTGCGATGGAGGGCAGCGAGGTCGACGGTGTCGAGGACGTCGAGGACACGGTGTCCTGGAGGCAGCTCCACGACGAGACACTCGCTCGGCTGCGCGCCTCCGGCGTCGAGAACGCCGATGCCGAGGCCCGATGGATCGTCGAACGGGCGGCGGGCGACCCGTTGCGTGTCGCGGCCGAGGAGCCGGCGACCGTGCGGTCGCACCACCACTGGCGGATCATGGTCGAACGACGCGAGCAGGGCGAGCCGCTGCAGTACGTGCTGGAGCGATGGGAGTTCCGGACCCTCGAACTGTTCGTCGACCGGCGGGTCCTGAT
>JBFIHN010000620.1:0-1740 GCA_041601775.1 Acidimicrobiales bacterium | reverse complement strand
TCGTGGTCGTGCCACCACCGCCCCAACGCCTCGAACGCGCCGTTCATGGCGGTGGCGACCGCACCGACCAACACGGTGTCGACCGCAACCCCTCGGGCCGCGGCGCCCGCACGCAACTGCTCGGCGACGAAGCCGTCCTGGCGAGCGCGGATCGCTGCGACTGCGTCGGTCGTCGGCGCGTCGTTCGAGGACAACAGCGCCTCCCACAACGGGCGTCGTTCGCCGATGAACTCGAACCAGGCCAGCGCACCGGCGCGCAGCCCGGCCGCCTCGTCCGCGGGATCGGCGTCGGCGACCGCAGCGGCGACGCGGGCGGCGAGCGCATCGGCGACACGCCCGAGGCACGCCTCGAACACCACGTCCTTGGCGCCCACCGTCTCATACAGCACCGGCTTCGACACCCCGGTGCGGGCCGCGAGGTCGTCCATCGACGTGGCGCCGTACCCCCGTTCGGCGAACAACTGCTCGGCGACCGCGAGGATCTGGCGTCGGCGCAGGGCGCGTGGCACGCGGCCGTGCGCGTACCGGGCGATCTCGCCGTCGATGTCGTCGAGGGTCGCCGTATCGGGCGTTGTGTCGGGCGTTGTGTCGGGCGTTGTGTCGGGAGTCACGATTCTTGCCCCTTGTGGACCTACTCCAAGTAGGTTACTACTGGTAGGCATGCAGGACAAGGGGACCACGTCCGTCGCGCCGACCCACGTTCGCGTCGCGATCGTCGGCGCCGGATTCTCCGGGATGGGCATGGCCGTCGGCCTGCTCGATGCCGGACGCCGCGACTTCGTGATCTTCGAGCGTGCCGCGTCGGTGGGCGGCACCTGGCGGGACAACAGCTATCCCAACTGCCGATGCGACGTCCCCTCCCACCTGTACTCCTTCAGCTTCGCGCCGAACCCCGACTGGCCCGAGACCTACTCCCCCGCCGGCGAGATCCACGCCTACCAGCGGCGGGTGGCCGAGGACCAGGGGCTGATCCCTCACATCCGTTTCGACACCGAGGTGCGCAGCGCCGACTGGGACGACGACGCCGGTCGGTGGCGGATCGAGACCAACCACGGGCCGTGGACCGCCGACGTGGTGGTCGGTGCCTTCGGTCTCCTCGCCGAACCGGTGACCCCCGCCATCGAGGGCATCGAGACCTTCGCCGGCGAGATCATGCACTCGGCCCGGTGGAACCACGACCACGACCTGCGGGGTGCGCGGGTCGCCGTGATCGGCACCGGCGCGTCGGCCATCCAGTTCGTCCCCGGCATCCAACCGACCGTCGGTCACCTGACCGTGTTCCAACGCACCGCACCGTGGGTCCTCCCCCACCGCAACCGCCGCATCACGCGCCTCGAGCGAGCGCTGTACCGCCGGTTCCCCAGCCTCCAACGACTCGTCCGCAACGGCGTCTACTACAGCCGTGAACTGGTCGCCGCCGGGATGATCCGCAACAAGGGCGTGACCGAGGGAGCCAAGAAACAGGGCCTGCGCCACATCGAGAAGTCGATCACCGATCCCGCGTTGCGGGCCGCGGTCACCCCCGAGTTCGAACCGTTCTGCAAGCGGATCCTGCTCTCCGACGACTACTACACCGCGCTCGACTCCCCCAACGTCGAATTGAACGTCGACGGCATCGCCGAGATCCGCCCCCACTCGATCGTCACGCAGGCGGGCGACGAGATCGAGGTCGACACCATCGTCCTCGGCACCGGCTTCCACGTCACCGACTCCCCGATGATGGAGCGCTTCCGCAACGGC
>JBFIHN010000619.1:0-1747 GCA_041601775.1 Acidimicrobiales bacterium | reverse complement strand
GGGGTCGGAGTCGACCGAGGCGGCCGCGACCGCGAACGTGCGGGCGAAGGTGTCGAGGCGAGCGAGCGCGGCCTCGTTCGACCGCATCGCGTCCTCGGCGACGTCGATCGGCGACCGGTAGTGGGCCTGGAGGATGAGCAGTCGGAACGCACGGGGATCGAACAGGTCGAGCAGGTCGAGCAGGCTCGTGACGTTGCCGAGCGACTTCGACATCTTCTCGCCGTCGATCTCGACCATCCCGTGGTGGAACCACACGTTGGCGAACGACTTGCCCTCGGCCACGGCCTGGGCGCGCTCGTTCTCGTGATGCGGGAACTGGAGATCGGAGCCACCGGCGTGGATGTCGAACCCCTCGCCCAGCAGGTCGATGCTCATGACGACGCACTCGGTGTGCCAGCCCGGTCGGCCGGCGCCGAAGGGCGCCGGCCATGACGGCTCACCGGGCTTCGCCTTCTTCCACAGGGCGAAGTCGAGCGGCGAACGCTTCTCCTCGTTGGCCTCGATGCGGGCGCCCGAGCGGAGGTCGTCGAGCGATCCGTGGGCCAGGAGGCCGTAGCCGTCGACCTTCGACACGTCGAGGTAGACGCCATCGCTGGTCTCGTAGGCCACGTCGTCCGCCATCAGACGCTCGATGAGCGCGACCATCTCGTCGACGTACTCGGTCGCGTGCGGCGTCGCCTCCGGGCGCAGGATGCCCAGACGGTCCATGGCCTCGAACCACACCGCTTCGCACTTGCGGGTGATGTCCTGCCAGGGACGGTTCTCGTTGTTGGCCCGCTCGATGATCTTGTCGTCGATGTCGGTGATGTTCGACACGAACGTCACCTCGTTGCCCGCCCAGGCCAGGTAGCGACGGAGCAGGTCGTAGGTGATCTGGTTGCGGCCGTGACCGACGTGCGGTGGGCCGTACACGGTGGGGCCGCACGCGTAGATCGACACGTTCCCGGGCTCGCGGGGGACGAAGGGCACGACCGCGCGTCTGGCGGTGTCATGGAGGTGCAGCACGGCAGCGAGGCTACCGAAGGCCAGGGTGGCCACCCGCGTGGGTTCAGGGCTCGGACCACGACCGGGGATAGGCGGGGTCGCTGATCGACCGGGCGACGTCGCTGATCTCGAGGGGCGCGAACGTGTCGACCATCACCGCGGTCTCCTCCGTCGCTTCGGCGTCGACGGACCCTTCGTAGCTGCCCGGCTGCGGACCGTGGACGAAGCCCGCCGGATGGATCGACATCGACCCCTGGGCGATGCCCGATCCAGCCCGGCTCATGAAGTCGCCGTCCACGTAGTAGAGGACCTCGTCGGAGTCGACGTTGCTGTGGTGGTACGGGATCTTCACCGCGTCGGGATGGAAGTCGAAGGGACGGGGCACGAACGAGCACACCACGAACCCCGGGCCCGTGAAGGTCTGGTGCACGGGTGGCGGCTGATGGAGGCTCCCGACGATCGGTTCGAAGTCGCGGATCGACAGGGCGTGGGGATACAGCGTCCCGTCCCATCCCACGACGTCGAAGGGATGCGTGGCGTGTCCATGGGCCGTGAGTCCGTGGCGGGTACGCACCACCACGTTGACGTCGGAGCCCGACTCGGCCAGCGGTTCGCTGGGACTGCGCAGGTCGCGTTCGCAGAACGGTGCGTGCTCGAGGAACTGCCCGTTGTCGCCGCGATAGCGCTCGGGGAAGGCCACGTGGCCGCTCGTCTCGAGGACGAGCACCCGGATCTGCTCCGTCGGCACCCATCGGTGCGTCGT
>JBFIHN010000618.1:0-1747 GCA_041601775.1 Acidimicrobiales bacterium | reverse complement strand
GTCGACGGCGAGGCGGACCCGGTCGCCGACGTGCCAACCCGGCTCGGCGCGGACATCGAGCGCCGGGCGCTCCGCCGCCTCCACGACGGCGAATGCGCTCCCGCCACGGAAGATCCGTCCGGTCACCACGCCTTCGAGGTCCCCGTCCGGCGACGACGTGATGCCGTCGGGGCGCACGAGCACCGACACCGGCCCGTCGATCGATCCGCCGGCGCCGAAGCGACCCCACGGGCAGGTGACCATGCCGTCGCTCACGACGCCGTCGGTCACGTTGCGGTGACCGACCAGGCCGGCGACGGCGGCGGAGACCGGATGCGACAGCACCTCGCCCGGATCGGCGACCTGGGCGAGGCGCCCGTCGAGCAGGACAGCCACCCGGTGGCCGAGTGCGCCGGCCTCGGTCGGGTCGTGGGTCACGGCCACGACCGTCACGCCCAACGTGTCGAACACCGACCGGAGTTCGAGCAGCAGCCGTTCACGCAGCAACTGGTCGAGCGCTGCGAGCGGCTCGTCCAACAAGACGACACGCGGCCAGGGGGCCAGCGCTCGAGCGAGCGCCACCCGCTGTGCCTCGCCGCCGGAGAGCGTGGCCGGGTCGCGTCGTTCATAGCCCGGCAGCCCCACGACCGAGAGCACCTCGGCCACCCGCTCCGGACGCGACGACCTCGCCACACCACGCATCCGCAGACCGAAGGCGACATTGCCGCCGACGTCGAGATGGGGGAACAGGGCCTGGTCCTGGAACACCACGCCGACGCCACGCTCGTGGGTCGGCCGCGCGGTCACATCCACGCCGTCGATCGTCACGGTCCCGGCCTCGGGTGACTCGAGCCCGGCGATGATGCGCAGCAGCGTCGACTTGCCGCTCCCGGACGGGCCCAACAACGACACCGTGGTGCCGTCGACCACGTCGAGTGACACCGCGCGCAGGACGGACGTCGCGCCGAACGACTTCGACACCCCGGCGACGGAGATCGCGGACATCTAGAACCCACCGACCCGGGCGTCGCCGACACGGTCCACGACCAACATCACCAGGGTCGTCATCGTCAACAAGATGGTGCTCAACGCCATGGCCTGCCCCACGTTCAACGCTCCCGGCTGGCCGAGCGCCCGGAAGATCGCCACCGGCACGGTCGGTGCGTCAGCCCGGGCGATGAAGACGGTCGCACCGAACTCCCCCAACGAGATGGCGAACGCGAACCCGTAGGCCACGAACGCGGGACGACGGAGGAGTCGGAGATCGATGGAGGTCCAGACCCGCCACGGCGACGCGCCCAACGAGGCGGCGGCGTCACGGAGTCGGGCGGGCACGGCATCGAGTGCCGGGAGCACCGTGCGCACCACGAACGGGACGGCGATGATCGCCTGTGCCGCCGGGATGAGGATCGGCGACGTCCGCAGGTCGAGTGGGGGCTCGTCGAGGGCGATCAGGAACCCCAGTCCGATGGTCACCGCGCTGGTGCCGAGCGGCAACATCAACGACCCGTCGGCGAAGCCCCGGGCGCGGCCGCCGAGTCGGTGCAGCCCGATCGCCGCCAGCCCACCGACCACGAGTGCCGCCGTCGCTGCGGCGAACGCGAACACCAACGAGTTCCGGATCGCCTCGGTCGGGGGCACGAACGCCACGCTCCCACGACCGACGGTGTCGAGGGCGCGGTAGTAGGCGAGCCCCGGCCCGGACGCGTTGTCGAAGGACCGCCACACGAGCGACGCGATCGGGATCCCGAGGAGTGCGCCGGCCGAG
>JBFIHN010000617.1:0-1762 GCA_041601775.1 Acidimicrobiales bacterium | reverse complement strand
GGCGATCTCGTCTTCGTCCTCGACGCCGACAATCTCGTACGACCCGAGGGGATCGGCCGACTCGTGGAGGCGCTCGACGAGGACCCGGACGCGGTGGCGGCGTACGGCCTGTTGGAGCAGTTCGACGTGGACGGCCCGATCGGTCTGAGCGGGATCTTCGACTGGTGGCCGGAACGCTTCCGTGGCGGGAACTACATCGATGCGATGGCGTTGTTCCGGGCCGGCGACGTCGCAGCACTCGGCGGCTACACGACCGATCGGCGTCTCTACGGCTGGGAGGACTACGACCTGTGGTGCGGCCTGGCCGCCGCCGGCCGTTCGGTCGTCCGTGTGCCCGACTTCGTCGCCAGGTACCGGGTGGCGGGCACGTCGATGGTGACGGTCTCGGACTACAGCCATTTCGCCGCGTTCGCGGCGCTCGTCGAACGCCATCCCGGCCTGATGGGCGGCATCGTCCCCCAGGACTGATACGGGTCGGTCAGGCTGTCCCGAAGAGTTCGGAGCCGAGATCCCAGTCCGGGCTGTCCTTCGGCACCTCGATCTCGCCGCGGACGACCTTGGCCAACAGCTCCGAGAGCTCGTCGATGGTGGGATGATCCCACGCGAGCGTGGCTGACAGCTCCACGCCGAGATACTCGGACAGGTCACCGCTGAGGAACAGGGCGTCGGACGAGGCCATGCCGTAGCTCTCGAACGACTCGGCCGTGTCGATCGAATCCGGCGGGATCTCGAGCAGGCGTGCGATCTCCGATCGCAGCCATGTCGCGATCGCCACCTGGTCGAGCGGTTCGTCAGATGCGTTCATGATCTCGAGTGCCTACCACCGGGGTGACCAGAAGGTCAGTGTGTGACGAGGGTTGATCAGCAGGATCCGCATCACGGCCCTTCGACGGGTGTGAGCGCGCCAGCCCGGACGAGGCGGGCGGTCTCCGCCCGGCGAATCTTGCCGCTGGTGGTGGTGGGTACCGAGCCGGGTCGGACCAGAAGCACCTCGTCGGCACGGACACCGAACCGGCGAGCGACGGCCCCCTGGACGTCGCGCACGATCCGGGCGGCCTCGTCCGCCGCTCCCCGTCCGACCTCCTGGACCACCACGAACCGTTCGCGGTCGGACTCCAGAATCGAGATGGCGGCGGTCTGACCCTTCCTCGGGGCATCGACGACCGCACGGACCGCTTCCTCGACGTCGTGCGCGTCGATGTTGCGTCCGTTGACCACGATGACGTCCTTCCGTCGGCCGGTGACATAGAGCTCACCGTCGATCACCACACCGAGATCTCCGGTGCGCAGGAACGGTCCCGTGCGGTCGTCGAGCGAGGCGCGGAAGGTCACCCCTGTCGACCGTGGGTCGTCGTGGTATCCGTGGGCGACGCTCGGTCCGCGGAACCAGATCTCGCCCACCGTTCCCTCCGCCTGCTCGAGGCCGGAGTCGACGTCGACGATGCGCAGGTCGTGGTCGGCGTTGATGGGTCGCCCGCAGCTCACCAGACGACGCGTCCCGTCGGCGTCGGTCTCGACGGCTCGTCCCTCGGCTTCGAGCATGTGTCGGTCGAGACTTCGAACGCGGGCGCCTTCACCGGGGATGCCGCCGGTCGCCATGAGGGTGGTCTCCGCCAAGCCATAACAGGGGTAGAAGGCGAACCGGTCGAATCCCGCCGGGCCGAACCGTTCGGCGAACGCGTCGATCGTCGCTGCGCTGATCGGTTCGGCGCCCGTGAAGGCGAGACGCCACGAGCGGAGGTCGAGGCCCTGGACGCGATCG
>JBFIHN010000616.1:0-1770 GCA_041601775.1 Acidimicrobiales bacterium | reverse complement strand
TTCGACGCCGATGCGACGGGTCGACCAGGTGATGGTCGGACTCGGCGCCGTGCTGATCGTGGCGTGGACCGGCACGCGTCTCACCGATCCCTTCCCCTGGCCGGACGCGCCGACGATCGCCCCGTTCCCCATCCGCAGCCGCTGGTGGGCGTCGTACATCGAGGACCTCTTCGTCTGGCAGGTCGGCGCACTGTGCCTCCTCGGCTACGTCGCGGGGGCCGACGTCGTCCGCCGGTGGCTCCGAGCGCCGCCCGAACGCCGACGTGGTCTGGGGTGGCTGGCCATCGCCGTCACGTTGATGACCACGGCGTTCGTCCCGCTGGCCATGCCGGCGTCGTGGGTCGAGGGGCTGCCGGTCTGGTTCACCCCGGTCCTGCATCTCGCGTCGCAACTGTTCTTCCCGGCGGCGGTGCTGGTCACCGTGCTCGGCCAACGGTTGGAGGGCCTCCGCGTCGCGGTGAGCCGTGCAACCGTCTACGGCCTGCTGACCAGCGGCGTGCTGGCGGTCTATCTCGCCGTGGTCTGGACGCTGGGGAGCGTGCTTCCCGATGGCGCCGTCCCCGGGCTCATCGGCGTCGCCGTGGTGGCCGCAGGCATCCAGCCGGCCCGGCGGCTGCTGCAGCGACGCGTCGACCACCTGGTCCGCGGCGACTCGGCCACCCCGTTCAACGCGCTCTCGCGCGTCGGACTCGGACTGGGTTCGGCGGCCGACGAACGCGACCTCCCCGACGCGGTCGCCGAGTCGTTGCGCCGGTCGTTCCGCCTCGAGGGCGTCGCCATCGACGTCGAGTGGCCCGCCGGCGCTCGCCGACTCGCGCAGGCCGGCACCATGACCGACGAAGTCATCCATCTCCCGCTCGTGATCCAGCAGGAGACCGTCGGCGTCCTCACGAGCGCTCCCCGCCGCGGCGAGCGGCTCGACCGGGCCACGACCGAGCCCATCGAGCAGATGGCCCCGATCGTCGCGGCCACCGTGCAACTGGTCGCCCGCACCCGGGCGCTGGCCGAGTCCCGTGCGCGGATCGCCGCGGCACGGGAGGACGAACGCCGACAGCTGCGACGCGAGCTGCACGACGGATTCGGGCCGGCGCTGGCCGGGATCGGGCTCGGCCTCCAGGCGGCGAAGAACACGCTCCACGTCGACGCCGCTGCAGCGACGGCGCTGCTCGAGCGCCTCGCCTCCGAGATCGAGGAACGGGTCGAGGAGGTCCGGACGCTCGCCCGCGGGCTCCTGCCGCCGGTGCTCGAGGAATTCGGGCTCGTCCCGGCGATCGAGGAACTCGCCGAACGCCACCGCCTCAACGAAGGCTTGGTGGTCCAGGTGGAGGTCGACGCGACGTTCGGGGCGGTCGATGGCGAGCTCCGCAGCGCGCTGTACGGCATCGTCGCCGAGTCGGTGCGCAACGTCGTCCGCCATGCCGGCGCCCGTACCTGCACCATCTCGCTGCTCCGCACCGGCGACGAGCGTTCCGTCACCGTCCGCGACGACGGCGTGGGCATCGACCCGTCGCGACCCCGCGGTGTGGGGCTCCGTTCGATGCACGAGCGCGCCGACGCCATCGGTGCGGTCCTGGCGATCGAAGCCGGTCGACCAGGCACCGTCGTCCGGGTGCGCGTGCCGGCAGCGCATCGCGATGCGGAGTCGAGCCGATGAGCGCCGACATGACCCGGCTCCTGGTCGTCGACGACCATCCGGTCTTCCGCATGGGGATGGTGGCGCTGCTCGGCACCATCGACGGCTTCGAGGTCGTCGGCGAGGCCGAGACCATG
>JBFIHN010000615.1:0-1771 GCA_041601775.1 Acidimicrobiales bacterium | reverse complement strand
GAGCTTCGACGACGTCCTCAACCAGACGCTGGCGACGATCTGGCGTCGTCGCGACGACGTCCCGCCGCACACCGTCCTGCCCTGGTGCTACGGGGTTGCTCGTCGCTGCCTGGCCAACGAACGTCGCAGCCGGGCGCGCCGGCTCGGTCTCGCCGGCCGGATCCGAGACCGAGCCGATCGGCCGACGCCGTTCGGATGGGTCGACGAGATCGACGCGGACCTCGACCTCGCGCTGGGCCGCCTGTCCGACCTCGACGGAGAGGTCGTGCGTCTGTGGGCATGGGAGCAACTCGAACCGGGTGACATCGCGCGGGTCCTCGGGACGAGCCCGAATGCCGTGTCGGCCCGTCTGGTGCGCATCCGGAGACGGCTGCGCAGTGAGCTCGCGCGTCACGATCCTGGCCGTGCCGGACACAACACCGTCGAACGCCACCCGGAGCGCGAGCCGTGAACGACGACGAACTACGCAGTCGAATTCGCCGTACCGACCCCGCGTCCCGGGAGGCGACCATCGAATCGCCGGCGTCCCCGTCGGCGCACGCACGAATGGAGCGAGCCATGAGCCTTCCCGAGACCGCCCCGATCGTCGACGAGCCTGTCGCCGATCCCTCCCGTCGCATCCGCCGCCTCGTGGTCGTCGCCGCTGCGGTCGTGGCCCTCGGCGTGTTCGCCGTGACCGCGAACCGGGGAGGCGGGGGCGAGCCGGTGGCGAGTGGCCCGCCGCTCGAACTCTCGCTCGGCGCGGGTGACGCCATGGCATCGTGCATGCGGGTCGACGCGGCGATGATCGCGGCATCTCCGGTCGCGCTCGAGGCGACCGTCACCGAGATCGGTGCGGGCACCGTCTCCCTCGAGGTCGACGAGTGGTTCACCGCAGGTGACGCCGCACAGGTCGAGCTCGCGGCCGAGGGCGGCCAGGCCGCGCTGATCGCCGGGTTCGAGTTCGAGGTCGGAGGGCAGTACCTCGTCTCGGCCACCGACGAGACCGTGAACCTCTGCGGGATGAGCGGGCCCGCAACGCCCGAACTGCGTGCGCTCTACGACGAGGCGTTCGCCCGCTGACACGAACCGGGACGAGCGGTCGCGATCAGAGCCGCACCTCGTGGATCCGGGCTGCGGGATCGTCCGCGTTGCGGGCGACGATGATCCGGTGGCCACCGACGGGGCCGACCCACCGGTGGCGGTGCGGATCGCGCGTCGCGAGCCGGTCGAGCGCGACCTCGATCCGGAACGGCGTCTGGTGGCCGGCGGCCACCTCGACCCGGGTGAAGCCGATCAAGCGAGCGGGAGTATCACGCTCGGGGAGTTCGGCATAGACCTGCACGACGTCGGTGCCGTCGACACCACCGGTGTTGGCGAGGGATCCGGTCACGACGATCGGTCGGTCGGCCGGGGCGTCGACCGCGGTCTCGACGATCTCGAAGGTGGTGTACGACAGACCGAAGCCGAAGGGGAACGCTGCCCGGCGTCCGGCACGCTGCAGATGCCACCAGCCGTGCCACCGGTCGTACCGGAACGAGGTCGCATCGCGGTCGAAGGCGGGGAGGTCGGCCTCGTCGCCCGGAACGCTGAAGGGGAGTCGAGCCGACGGGTTGAGCCTGCCGGTCAGGACATCAGCCAGGCCGGGGCCGGCCTGGCTGCCCCCGTACCAGGACTGGACGACGGCAGGGACGTCGTCGACCCACTCGCTCATCACGATCGCGCTGCCGGCCTGGATGACCACGATGGTCCGATCGTTGAGGGCCGCGACCCGGCGGATGGTCGCGACGTC
>JBFIHN010000614.1:0-1771 GCA_041601775.1 Acidimicrobiales bacterium | reverse complement strand
GGTCTCCACCGGCGACTCGCCGGCGATCACCAGGCCGCCACCTTCGTAGCGAGCGACCAGCGGATGGTCACCGACGCCCAGGCCGCTGGTGGTGAAGGTGGCGATGCCGATGTCCGACACCGGCGTGCGGAACACCTCGACACCATCGTCCAGGAAGACGACCTCCTGATCGATCGTCAGCCCCGGCTCGGACGAGACGATGGCCGTGAACGTCGCCGACTCGCCGACCACCGTGTCAGCCGCCGGCGTGTGGAGTACGACGGTGGCGGGCGCCTGGACGTCGTGCGGTACGCCATCGGAGACGGCGGTGGGGAAAACGGCATCACCGGAGTACTCGGCGGTGAGCGAGCGGCTGCCGGCAGGGAGATCGCTGACGGAGAGCTCGGCATCGCCGCCGAGGACATCGGCCGTGCCGAGTTCGGTGGCGCCGTCGAAGAACGTCACCGTGCCGGTCGGGGTCACGGTGACCCCTGGTGCGGTGATGGTGGCTGTGAGGTCCACCGATGCGCCGAGCACGCTGGGCGACGGATCGGCCGACAGGGCCACCTGCGTGCCCGGGGTCGACACCTCGTGGCCGACGGTGTCGTCGTCACCGGGATACGTGGCGTCGCCCGAATAGGACGCGGCGAAGGTGTGGGAGCCCACGTCGAGCGCGCTCGCCGTGTACGAGGCCGACCCGTCGACCAGCGGGACCGGGGCGAGCGGGGTTCCGTCCTCGGTGAAGGTCACCGTGCCGGTCGGCGAGGCCACGGCGCCCGCGGTGTTCACCGATGCGGTGACGGTGACGTCGTGCCCCGCGGGGCTGGGTGACGGATCGGTCGAGACCGTCACGGTGCTGGTGGGCGTCGACACCTCGTGGGCGACCGTTCCGAAGCCCACGGGCAGCAGGCCACCGTCGCCGTCGTAGTCCACCTCGAAGGTGTGGGTTCCGGAGGCGAGACCGGACGCGGTGTACGTGGCCGTGCCGAGGGTCAGGGTGACGGTGTCGAGTTCGATGCCGTCCTTGGAGAAGGTGACCTGTCCGTTGGCCCGCTCGCCGTTGGCGTCGACCGTGGCGGTGACCTCCACGTCGGCGCCGAGGTCCGACGGCGACGTGGTCGTGACGTCCACGTTCACCGTCGATGCCGCTCCGTCGTACTCGTAGGCGCCGATGTCGCAGGCGTCGTGGACGGGTCGGCCGACGCCGCGGGCATCGACCGAGCCGATCGCCGCACACTGGGCGGCGTCGCCCCGGTCGATGGCGCGGCTGGCGTAGCCGATCGGCTGGGTGTCGACCGGGCCGCCGTGGTCTCCCAGGCCTGCGCTCACCTCGCCGACCGTCGTGGCACCGGGGCAGCTGCCGTCGTCGCCGAGGTTGGCGGTACCCGAGGTGACCCCGACGCAGTCGACGAGCCCGGAGTCCACGAGCGAGCTCCCCAGCGACAACGTCCCCGTGTTCTCGATCGAGCTCGTGCCCCCACGTCCGAGGTCGATGAAGGTCGAGTAGAGAACCGTCGCGTTCCCCGCGTTGTAGATGTCGTTGCCGCCACCGTCGGAGTAGCTGCCGTGGAAGGTCGCGTTCTGGATGGTGATCGACCCTCCGTGGATGGCGAGCGCACCCCCGGACCCGGTGGCCTGGTTGCTCACGAAGGAGGTGTTGGCGATCACCGACCCGGCTGCTGGAGCGGTCGCCTCGATCGCGCCACCGCCGGCGCCGCCACCGGCTCCTTGGTGCAGCGTGAGGTTGGCCACCGCGAACGGATCCGTCGTGGAGGTGAAGCGGAAGATCTGC
>JBFIHN010000613.1:0-1781 GCA_041601775.1 Acidimicrobiales bacterium | reverse complement strand
GAGGGGACCCACGAGTTCTCCATGGAGGAGTGCCGTGTCGACGACGGCGACGAGCGCCGGGGACACTGGTACTTCCGCCAACTCCTGGGTTCCGCCAACCTCCGCGGTTCGGCCGGCTGGCGGGGACGGCTCTTCCACGTCCTGTCCGGCAACCTCAGCCATCAGGTCGAGCACCACCTCTTCCCCGACCTGCCCGCCCGCCGCTACCAGGAGATCGCGCCTGCGGTCGAGGAGATCTGCAACCGCTACGGCCTGCCGTACAACTCCCGCCGATTCACGGCGCAGCTCGGCTCGACCTGGAAGAAGATCTGGAAGCTGGCCCTGCCGGGGAGCTGATCCCCATCTGAGCAACGGTTGCTCAAGCGCGGTCGCCGCTCGCGTGGTGCACTCCCGTCATGGCGATCGGGCTGCTCCTCGCACAGACCACCCTTGCCCAGACCACCCGGGACGGTGTGTCGATGGCGACGTTCGGATGGGGTGTCGTCGTCTTCGGCGTCGCCGGCACGGTCGGCATGGTCGGCTGGATCGTCGCCGTGCTCCGACAGACCGGACGGACCACCGGGACGGTGATCGGATACGCGACGGTCACCGATGCCGACGGCGCCGGCACGTCGCTGGCTCGCGTCGCGGAGTACACGGTCGACGGCAACCGCTACGAGTGCCAGGACACGTCGTCGTCGAACCCAGCGCGCGGCACTGTGGGAGACGTCGTGACGATCCGCTACCGCCCCACCCGGCCGGCGAAGGCCAACCTCTCCAGCACCGGACGGTCGGTCGCTCGGATCGTGGCCTGGGCCGTGCTGTGTCCCGTCTTCGCCGGCATGATCGCGCTCGGCGCGGCGATGATCGCCGAAGCACCTGGGTCGGCGCTCGGCTGAGGGTCAGGACACCTCGGCGACCGCGGCCAGACCCGCGAGGGTCTGTTCCATCCCCGCACGTGTCCAGGCGGCGTCGTGATCGACACCGCTCACGAGCTTGCCCGCCTTCTTGACGAGCCAACTGCGTTCGTCGGTCCAGCGCTCCTCGACGAGGCAGCCATCGCCGTCGGCCTCGATCCGGTACTCCCACAGGGCAACGCCGAGCGGACCGGAGGTGACACGGAAGCAGAAGGAGCGACCGGGTTCGGCCTCGACCACCGTGCCCGTCGTCGTCCACGACTTCTTGCCCAGTTCGTTCTCGCCCTTGAACCGAGCGCCGACGACCGGTCCGGTCGCGCCCCCGAGCCAGACACCCCTCATCGTCTCGGGTGACCACTCGCCCATGCGACGAACGTCGCTCACCAGCGCCCAGACCACGTGGGCGTCGGCGTTGATCGTGCGGCTGACCGAGGTGTGCATCGGACGAGCCTGACGCGGCCCTCCGGCAGCGTCAACGTAGGGCGCCGACGAACCGGCGGGTGCCACACTCGGCGGGTGCGGCGGAACTTCGTGATCGTGCTGGGCCTGCTCGCCGCGTTGGTCGGCGTCCCGGCAGGCGCGTCACCGTCGGTGCCGATGACCGTCGGGGCGGTGTCGCTCCCTGCCCAGGTCGAGTCGCTGTCGGTCGACGCGGTCACGACGTACCGGCTCGACCCGCCGGCCGGCGTCATCGAGGTGACGGTCGAGGCCACCGTGACCAACACGGCCCCGCCGCGCCGCCGCGGGGACTTCATCGAGACGCCGTACTTCGACTCGTTCGGTACGGCAGCGATCGGCCCTGTGGTCGACGCCAACGCGACCGCGCTCGGGCGACCGCTGACGACGACGATCGAGCCGGGGGAGAGCGACGACGTCGACTTCGTC
>JBFIHN010000612.1:0-1787 GCA_041601775.1 Acidimicrobiales bacterium | reverse complement strand
GGTTGTTCGACGTTCACGCAGACAGCCGAGGCTGCGGCATCGCGGAGCTCGGCCGTGCCGGCCAGCGGATGCAACGGGAAGTATTCGTGCGGCGCCACCACGAGGTGGACGCGACCGTCGGGGCCCGGGAGCCCGTCGACGAGGAACTCGCCACCGCGCCCGAGTGATCGGGCGGCGCCGGCGACCGACATCGCGATCTCGGTCATGTACAGGTTGCCGGTTCCGCTGACGTGGATGGCCACGTCGGGAACCGCCGATCCACGGGCAGGCACACCACCTTTGTACCCCGTCGATCGGCCGGGACGTTCGGTACAGTCGCCGCCTCTATGAACGACTCGTCCGAAGACCGGGGCCACGAGGGCCTGCGGCGCGAGATCACGTTGCTCGAGCAACAGCTCGCGATGCTTCCGCAGTGCGAGCGGGACCTCGAGCACCTCGAACGGGTCCACGAGGCGAAGGTCCACGAGTTCGAGGCGCTCCGTGACCACGTGGAGGAGTTCCGTGCCGTGCTGGCCGAGACGGAAGCCGTCGCAGAGCGTCGGGCGTCCGAGATCGCGGCGTTGACCGCGAAGCTCCAGCAGGTGGAGTCCGCGCTCGCCGAGCGCGAGCGGTCGCCACTCCGGCGGATCAAGCGAGTGATCCGTCGGTTGTGACGTGAACGGCTCTCTTCCGGCGATGGCCCTGCGCGTCGTTGCTCATCCCGGGCTGCCGGAACCACGCCGGCTCCTCGCCGACGCGCTCGTCCAGGAGATCGGCGCGGCCGGAAGCGAGGCGCTGCGGGCCGATGGCCTCGACCTCGACGGAGTCGACGAGACGACGGCGTTCATCCTCGTCGACCCGTGGGGGCATCGTGCGCTCACCGGCATGGACGTGACCGATCAGCCGTCGCTGCTGGCCCGAACGGTCGTGGTCCTCGCCGACCACGAGGTCGGCGACCCGGCCCGCCGAGCGCTGCTGGCCGAGGCCGCCGGCGTGTTCTGCGTCAGCGATCGGGCATGTCACCTGCTCCGGTCGGAGGGTCTCGCCGCGCACCGACTCGTGCTCGGTTTCACACCGAGTTGGCATCGGGACACCTCGGCGGCCGACCGTCCTCGTCGCGTCGAGTCCCGGTGCACGGCATCACCGCACCGGCTGCGCACGCTCGCTCGGTGCGCCGACGTCATCGCTCCGGGGGCGGCATCGGTGACCTTCGACGACGGCCACATCCCGATCGGTGGGGCTCCCCACCCGCCGATCGTCGACACGTTGGCGACGGCCGAGGTGTCCCTCTTGTTGCAGCCCGATCCCGATCCGCTCGACTTCGACTGGCTCCGGGCGTCGCTCGCGATGCACAACGGCGCGGTCGTCCTCGCGGAGCGGACGTCCGGAGCGCCACCGTTGGTCGCGGGCCAGCAGTACCTCGCGGCGTCGGCGCGCAACCTGCCCACGGTGCTGGGCGACGCGCTGCGCGACCCCGCGCTGCGAGGCGCCGTCACCGACGCGGCCGACGCCTGGCTGCGGGCCAACCCGCTCGCGGACTCGGTCGAGGAGATGATCGCCGTCGCTGCAGGTGCTCCCCACGAGCCCGTGTCGATCGACGGCTCGCTGATCGTTCGACCGGCACCACGGGAGGTCCAGCCGGCCGCTCGCTTCGACGATGACACCGGTGGCGCGCTCCGCCGGATCCTCCCGGAGGTACGCCTCGACCGGTTCGAGGTGAAGCGGGAACAGCGTCGCGCCGAACTCCGGACCGGCGCCGACGCCGGGACCGACGTCGACGCGCTCGAGGAGGTGTGGACGTCCACCGC
>JBFIHN010000611.1:0-1788 GCA_041601775.1 Acidimicrobiales bacterium | reverse complement strand
GAGGGGTTCGTCGAGCAGATGTCCCTCGGCACGGCGGCACGACCACTGGGCATCGTGTTCGCCGCAGGACGCGCCAGTCCGGGGATGGCGGTCGACGACATCGGACCGGCGCTCGAGCGTTTCGAGGAACTCCTCCTTCCGGTGCGAGATCGTGTCGCTCGGCTGGGCGTCGAACGGGTACTGCTGGTGAGCAGCGCGGGCCCGGTCTACGGCGGGTCGGCCCACGAGCCGACGGAGTCCACGCCACCGTCGCCCTCGACGCCCTATGGACGCCTCAAGCTCGCCGAGGAGGAACTGGCCCGGTCGCTGATGCCCCGTACCTGTGCGGTGACGGCGTTGCGCTGCACCAATCTCTACGGCCCGGAGCAGTCGGCCCAGCGTGAGCAGGGGCTGATCCCCATCGTGATCCGGCGTGCACTGACGGGTCGACCGGTCACCGTGTTCGGCACCGGGGCGCAACGTCGTGACTACTTCTTCGTCGAGGACCTGGCCGACGTCGTGGAAGCGGTGCTCGGGGCGGCACCGGTCGACGTGCTCAACGTCTCGGTCGGGCACCGACTCACGGTGATGGACATCATCAGTGCGGTCGAGACGGCGCTCGGGGTCGTGGTGGACGTCGAACACACTCCGGCCGACGAGTCGCTCACCAGCGATCAACCGACGATCGACCACGAACGACTGCGGGACCTGCTCGGCTCCCGCTGGGAACCGACGTCGCTCGCCGACGGTATCGAGGCAACGGTCACCGCGATGCGGTGATGGCGGGAGCGTCGCGCCGGTGTGTCTAGGATCCGCCCGGTGAAGGTGTGCGTCGTAGGACTGGGCAAGATCGGCCTCCCGCTGGCTCTGCAGATCTGCTCGCGTGGCCACGACGTCGTCGGTGCCGACATCGACCAACGTGTGGTCGATGCGGTGAACGCCGGTGTCGAGCCGTTCCCCGGCGAACCCGGGCTCGCCGAGCGGTTGACCGCGGCAGTCGGACAGGGGTGTCTGGCCGCCACGACCGACACGGTCCGCGCGGTCGCAGCATGCGATGCCGTCATCGTCGTGGTGCCCTTGGTCATCGGCGACGACTTCCAGCCTGCCTTCCACGCGCTCGACGCCGCGACGTCGGCCGTCGCCCGAGGTCTCCGTCCTGGCACGCTCGTCTGCTACGAGACCACCCTGCCGGTCGGGACGACACGCGACCGGTTCGCGACCATGCTGGCGACGCCGAACGCGCTGTCGGTGGGCGACGACCTGTTCGTGTGCTTCAGCCCCGAACGGGTCTCCAGCGGCCGCGTCTTCGACGATCTCCGTCGCTACCCGAAGCTGGTCGGCGGCGTCGACGCGGCGTCGACCGCACGTGCGGTGTCGTTCTACGAGGCGATCCTCGACTTCGACGACCGCCCCGACCTCGATCGCCCGAACGGCGTGTGGGATGTGGGCACGTCGGAGGCGGCCGAACTGGTGAAGCTGGCCGAGACGACCTATCGGGACGTGAACATCGCGCTGGCGAACGAGTTCGCGCGCTACGCCGACACCCTCGGAGTCGACGTCTACCAGGTGATCGACGCAGCCAACAGTCAGCCCTACAGCCACATCCACCGCCCGGGCATCGCCGTCGGCGGCCACTGCATCCCTGTCTACCCGCACCTCTACCTCTCGACGGACCCGGGGGCAGAGATGCCAGCGGCGTCCCGGCGGGTCAACGATCGGATGCCGGCCTACGCCGTCGACCTGCTCGCCGGCCTGCACGGCGACCTGACAGGAGCACGCGTGGTGGTCCTCGGTGCCGCGTACCGCGGG
>JBFIHN010000610.1:0-1790 GCA_041601775.1 Acidimicrobiales bacterium | reverse complement strand
CCGAGCCGCTGGTCGAGGTCGTCGGCCGACACGTCGACGGCGCCGACGGCGACCACGGACGGCGGCGTCGAGTACTCCACCAGCCACGACGCGTCGGCCAGGGTCCATCCCAGTTCTGCGGCCACCGCATCGGCGTCGGCGGCCCAGCCGTCGGGGAACAACCACGACTCCGGAAGTCCGAGGCCGTCCGCACCCTGGGAGGCGAGCGCCGCCGCCGACGGGTCCACCCCCGCAGCCTCCGCTGCGGTCTCGATGTCCAGATAGCGCAGCTCGCCGCCCGGCGACTCCCGCACCGGGTCCACGGACAGCAGGGCGAACCGTGCCGCGACGTCACCGCCCTGCTCCGACCCGCCACCGCATGCGGCGACCGCGAGCAGCGCCGCCATGCAGCCGACCGTGAGGACGTGTCGCGTGGAGCGAGCGCCACACCTCATCTCGCGTCCACCCGCCGAACCCGGCTGAGGAGCACGCCCAGGAGCAGGAGGACGAGACCCGCCGCGGCGACCGGGATCGTCGGCGCGCCCGTCAGGGCCATGTCCCCGGACGGAGACGGCGTGGGCGTCGCCGGTGCGGCGGGAGCCGGTGGCGACGCCGCACGTACCTCGAAGCGCCCGTAGATCACCATCCCCGACTCCTGGCCGACCAACTCCAGGTGGTGGGTACCGACCTCGGCATCGGTGGGCACGGTGAACGTGAAGGTCACGGATCCGTCCCCGGCGGCGATGGTGGAACCCAGGCGGATCGGGGTGGAGAACATCGTCACGACGACCTCCTCGCCGGGCTCGAAACCGTGCTCGGTGATCGTCACCTCCTCCCCCTGCTCCGCACCACCGGCCAACCCGCTGATCCCGTCGGGAGCGAGGTCGTCGCCGGCGTGGTTCGGGTCGGTGCCGCGCACCACCTCTGCCCGGTCGCCGACGCCGCCACGATCGGTGTCGAACACGGCCGGGTTGGTTCCGAGCGCTTCTTCCTCCGCGTCGGAGAGCCCGTCGAAGTCGGTGTCGACGTCGTCATCGCTCGGATCCAACGGGTCGAGGCCGAGGACCCACTCCCGGAAGTCGCCGAGACCACCACCGTCGGAATCCGCGGCGTTGGGCCGCGAGCCGGTCACGTCGACCTCGAACCCGTCCTCGAGTCCGTCACCGTCGGAGTCGCGGACACGTGGGTCCGACAGGTGTTGCAGGACTTCCTCGCCGTCGGTGAGCCCGTCGCCGTCGGTGTCCGGATCCGTGGGATCCGTGCCACGTGACCCCTCGTCGCGGTCGGTGAGTCCGTCGCCGTCGGAGTCCGGGTAGTCGTCCGACGGATCGTTCGGATCCGTCCCCTGGCCGTCGACCTCGTCGCCGTCGCCGACTCCCCCACCATCAGAGTCCACCACCAGCGGGTTCGTGAACGTCTCCCAGACCTCACGGCGATCGTGCAGCCCGTCGTCGTCGGAGTCCCACCGTTCAGGATCGGTGCCGAGTTCCGCCTCCTCGGCGTTGGTGAGGCCGTCGTCGTCCGGATCGAGCACGTCGTCGTCGTCCGAGGGGTCCAGCGGGTCGGTGCCGTTGGTGACCTCGCGCCCGTCGATGAGCCCCCCGCCGTCGGTGTCCGGGTCGAAGGGATCCGTCCCGAGATCGACCTCGTTGGCATCGCTGAGGTCGTCGCCGTCCGGGTCGTGGTCGAGCGGGTCGGTGCCGAGTTCGACCTCGCGGCCGTCGGGAAGCGTGTCACCGTCGGTGTCCATCTTGGTCGGATCGGTCCCCCGTTCGACCTCGTCGCCGTCCGTGAGCCCGTCGCCGTCGGTG
>JBFIHN010000609.1:0-1802 GCA_041601775.1 Acidimicrobiales bacterium | reverse complement strand
GTGGGGGTGGGGGCCGGCACCTCGCCGGCGACGACCGTCCCGAGATCGACCGACGGGCCCGAAGCGCTCGTCTCCTCGAGCTCGCGTCCGTGGGTGTCGGGGAACATGGTGGCGAAGAGGACGACGGCCAGGATCGGGCCGGCCATGAGGGCGGTCGCGGCCCCGGGCAGGCCGCCGAGGACGGTGATGAGCACGCCGCCGATGCCGAACGAGGCGGCCTGACCGGCGACGGCGGCGATCTTGCCCCACGAGCCGGCCTGGCCCCGCAGCGCGGTCGGGAAGAGCTCGGCGGCGTAGGTGGCGAGCACCGGTCCGGCGCCGAGCTGGCCGGCGAGCATGACCGTCATGCACACATAGAGCACCGGGATGCCACCGGGCAGCCAGAAGAAGCCGACGGCGCCGAAGCCGCTCACGATCGCGAAGGTGCAGCCCACGATCCGGCGTCCGTACCGGTCGGACAGGTTGCCGGCGATGATCATCACCGGGATCCCGGGGATGCCGGCGAGCACGAGCATCAGGTTGGATGCGGTCGACGACAACCCACGGTCCTCCTGCAGGAAGTCGACGGTGAAGACGCCGGCATGGGTGGCGAGCTCGAGCAAGAAGGCGGTCGAGCAGAGCAGGAGCAGCCACTTCCTGGTCTCGCCGTTGAAGATCTCCCGCCAGTTCGCGGCGAGCTGGCCCGTGTCCCTGGCCTCCTCGAAGCGTCGGGACTCGGGGAGACGGCGGCGCAACCAGCCGATCATCAGCAACGGTGGGAGCGACAGGACGTACATCCACTGCCACCCGATGCCGCTGGGCTCGAACACCCCGCCGTAGATCAGCGAACCGGTACCGAACCCGAGGGCCAGCTGCATCGCGAGGTAGCCGAACCCGAATCCCCGGGCTCGGGCCGGGAGTTCCTCGGCCGCGAGCGTCAGCACGAGGGCATGCTCGGCGTTCAGAAACAGTCGAGCGACGAACTGCGCGGCGACGAACCACAGGATCGACGGAGCGAGCGCGGTGGCTGCGGTCGCGACCATGTAGCCGACGACCGAGAAGAGGAGGAGCTGCTTGCGGCCGATCTTGTCGGCCAAGCGGGTGACGAACACCGCCGGCAGGGCGCCGATGTAGATCACCATCAGCCACAACGACATCTGGCTCTGGTCCAGGTCGAACGTCCCGCGGATCTGGGGGAGCGCGACCTGGATGATCCCGCGGTCGAACCCGTCGAAGAACGCGGTGAAGCCGAGGATCCCCAGGAGGAACTTGTGCTCGGACGACAACGAGCCCCAGCCGCCCTTCTCGCGCGTCGCTCCGGTGCCCACGTCCGTCCCCTCGATCACTCCGTGGTGATTCGCACTCGCGGATACGAAGTCCTGCCGTTGTGACGCACGCCGCTAGCCTCGCCCACCTTGTCCACTCCCGCTTTCACCGCCCCGATCGGCACCCACGACGTGCTCGCACCCGAGTCGGGCCGCTGGACGGCGCTGCTCGCGACGTTCGCGCACGTGGCCGGCCAGTACGGCTACGGCATGGTCCACACGCCGATGTTCGAGGATCTGGGCGTGTTCCTGCGCATGGGCGAGGGCACCGACGTCGTCACCAAGGAGATGTACGACTTCGAGGACAAGGGCGGCCGCCGCATCGCGCTCCGTCCGGAGGGCACGGCGAGCGTCGTGCGTGCCTTCGTCGAACATCGTCCGATCGTCCCGTGGAAGGCCTGGTATGTCACCCCCGCCTTCCGCTACGAGAAGCCCCAGAAGGGCCGGTTCCGCCAGCACCACCAGGTCGGGATCGAGGCGCTGGGCGTCGACGACCCC
>JBFIHN010000608.1:0-1802 GCA_041601775.1 Acidimicrobiales bacterium | reverse complement strand
GCCGTCGTCGGCATCCTCCTCGCGCTCGCGGCGCCGGCCGCCGCACGCCAGGTCGACGACGAACCCGACGCGACCATCGAGTTGACCGCACGATCTCCCTGGCTCAGCGACACCGAACCGCTGACCCTCGACGTGGCCGTCGACGGTGTCACCGAGGGCACCACCATGCGGGTCCGCATCCACCCGCCGCTGGCCGATGCCGCGGCGCTCGAACAGTCGCTCGCCGACGACGTCGGCGGCATCACCCGCAGCGTCGACCTCGGACCCACCGACGAGATCCCGGTGTCGCCGGACGGGACCCGGACCATCGTCCTGACCGGCGACGAGATCCGCTCGCAGGGCGTGCACCCCGTCGTGGTCGAGCTCCGCTCCCCGGAGGGCGGTGTGATCGACCTGCTGCGGACACCGGTCATCCGCCTCGGTGCCGACGACGCACCCCTCGCGACTCCCCGGCTCTCGATCGTCGTCGATGCCGGGCTCGACCCCACCATCGGGCCCGACGGCCGGCGCGCGGTGGCTGCGACCGAACTCGACCGTCTGGACAGACTCGCCACCTTCCTCGACGCCGTCGCCACCCTCGACCCCGCACCGCCCATCACCGTGCTGGCGCCGGCGGACACCCTCGACGCCCTGGAGCGCACGACCGACCCCCGAGCACCCGGTCTGCTCGACCGACTGGTCACCGCGGCGGCCACCGACCCGGTCGTCCTGCCCTACGTCGCGGTGTCCGCCGCTGCGTTGGAGTCCGCGGGTCTGGGCCAGGCGCTCGAGACGGCCGTCGCCGCCGGGTCCTTCGCCATGGCCGACCGGATCGGTGACAGCCCCGCTCCGGGACTCTGGACCGACGACGAGATCACGCCCGCTGCCGCACGACGGCTGGCTGCCCTCGGCTTCGAGACCGTCCTCACCTCGGCCGCCGCCATCGGCGAACACGACGCGAGCGGCGCGGCCGACCGTCTGCTCGTGCCCGCGGGACCTCGGCCCGTGCCTGCACTGGTCGACTCCGGCCTGACCGCGCTGGTGGCCGACGGCGCAACCGGGTCGTCGCTCGTCGCGGCGGCGCTCGACCGGGTCGATGCCGGCCCGGTCGCCGTCGCCGAACTGCTCCTCCGCGACGCCGGCCGCCGATCCGAGGTCGTGGTGCGTCTCTCCGACATCCCGGAGGCGTCGGTGCTGCGCACCGTGCTCCCGCTGCTCGCGGCCACCGATGCACCGGTTCCCATCGTCCCCACACCCGTGGGCGCGGTCACGACCGACGGCGAGGACAACGAACCCGACGCGGTGCGCCTGGCCGCCGCAGCCGACGACCTCCGACTGATCGCCGACCGGTTCCGATCCGTCGACCGCGCCGTGGCCACTTTCGACGCCTTCGTGGACGCGGCGCCGTCTCGCACGGCCGACCTGGGGCTCCAGCAGCTCACCAGCGTCGCCGACGGCCTCGACATCGACGAGCGCATCGCCCTGCTCGACGCCGTCGAGGCCGTGGTGACCAGCGGCTTCGACGGCGTGACCCTCACCGGCCAGACCGACCTGAACCTGACGTCACGGACCGGCACCCTCCCGGTCGCCATCGACAACACCAACGACTACCCCGTCCGTCTGATGGTGCGGATCCGCAGCGACCGGCTCCGCTTCCCCGACGGTGAGGAGTTCGCGGTCGTCGCCGACCCCGACGTCACCCGCATCGACGTCCCGGTCGAGGCCCTCGCCACCGGCTCGGTCCCGACCTTCGTCGAGGTCCGCACCCCCGACGGTTCGCTGCTCCTCGACGACCGCCAGCTCAACGTCCGGTCGACGGCGGT
>JBFIHN010000607.1:0-1803 GCA_041601775.1 Acidimicrobiales bacterium | reverse complement strand
GTCCGACTTCGCTGCACGCCATTCGATGTTCATGATGCTCTTCGGCGTCGAAGCCTTCGCCGACAACGTCCACCTGACCGGGTCGCCGCTCTACCACACGGCCGTGTTGATGTGGACGGGCAACGCGCTCCACCTGGGGCACACCGTGGTTCTCATGGAGAAGTGGACCCCCGAGGACTGCCTACGGCTCATCGACACCCACCGTGTCACGACGAGCCACATGGTCCCGACCCAGTTCCACCGCATGCTGAGCCTCCCCGAGGACGTGCGTGCGAAGTACGACGTCTCGTCGACGCGGTGCATGGTCCACGCCGCAGCCCCGTGCCCGCCGGAGATCAAGAAGCAGATGATCGCGTGGTGGGGCAACTCGATCGTCGAGTACTACGCCGCGACCGAGGGCGGCGGCACGATCATCACCGCCGAGGAGTGGATGAACAAGCAGGGGTCGGTCGGCAAAGCCTGGTTCGGCGCCGAGATCCGCATCTACGACGACGAAGGCAAGCGCCTCGGCCCCAACGAGGTCGGCACGATCTACATGGGCCTGAGTCAGGCCGACTTCGAGTACAAGGGTGACGAGGGCAAGACCAAGAAGAACCGCATCTACGAGGAGGACGGCGCGTTCTTCACGGTCGGCGACGTCGGCGAGCTCGACGAGGACGGCTACCTGTTCCTCCGTGACCGCAAGATCGACATGATCATCAGCGGTGGGGTGAACATCTACCCGTCGGAGATCGAGGGTGCGTTCACGTCGAATCCGACCGTTGGCGACGTCGCCGTCTTCGGCATCCCGAACGACGACTGGGGCGAGGAGGTCAAGGCCGTCATCCAACCAGCGGAGGGCTACACGGCCGACGAGAAGTACGAGGCCGACCTCCGCGCCTGGGCCGAGGCCAACCTCGCCTCCTACAAGCGCCCCCGTTCGTACGACTTCACGACCGAGATGCCTCGCGAGGCCACGGGCAAGCTCTTCAAGCGCAAGCTCCGTGACCCGTACTGGGAAGGCCGCGCCCAGATCTGACCCTGCCCTCTCGTCCGAGGCGCCACCTCCCTCCCCCGCCGTTCGTTCTGGTGAACGAGCACGACACCTGATGGTGTCGTTCGTTCACCAGAACGGGGGTTGGGGGGTCATGGGCTGGGGAGGAGGAGGTGGGCGGCGGTGTCGACCTCGCTGCGCACCCAGGCCATGTCGCCGACGCCCGACGTCCAGGACACGAGGCACGAGAACCACACGTGTGCGAGAACGCGGATGATGTCGTGCTGGTGCTCGGTGTCGTCGCCGTCGGGCACTGCGGAGGCCATGATCCGGTACAGGATCTCGGTGACCTCGCGCGACGCTCGGACGGCCGCGCCGTCGTCGGAGGTCTGGGCCTTCACCACTGCCGCGGCCCGGGTGGGTTCTCGTTCGACGGCCCGGAGCGCTCGATGGAGGACGTCGAGCACGCGCTCGGCCGTCGTCTCGCCGCGCGGCGGACGGCGGGTCATGGTCGACTCGAGTTCGAGCATCCACTCGACCATCGCCGAGACCAGCAGGTGGTCCTTCGACGAGAAGTACCGGTAGATGGTGCCGAGCGCGACGTCGGCCTCGGTGCTGACGTCGCGCATCTGCACGGCCTCGTAGCCGCCCTCGGCCGCCAGCCGTAGCGCGGCGTCGAGGACCCGGAGTCGGCGGTCGCGCTGGGTGTCGGTGAGCCCGTCTGTCGATTCCACGACCATCGTCGGCCCCTACCGCTGGCTTCGGGCCAGGTCGCGGAACGGCACGTCCCGGTCGACGCTCGGCTCCTGGGGCAGACCCAGGACCTGCTC
>JBFIHN010000606.1:0-1813 GCA_041601775.1 Acidimicrobiales bacterium | reverse complement strand
TTCTTCGTCGACGAGTACTTCGCGTTGGGGCACGTGTACGTCCCGCAGGCCGACGCGGCCGCCGGGGGAGCGATGTGGGCGCCGCCCGATCGCGACATCCTCCACGACGCCGACCGTCTCTCCCAGCTCGTTGCCCTGGTCGGGGCCGAGATCGGCGAGGACCCGACGCCACGGTTGATGGAGCTGGCACGGGCGGCCGAGTACCGCCCGGCGACCCCGCACTTCTACCTCGGGATCCTCGGGGTGGCCCCGTCCGGCCAGGGAGGGGGTCTCGGTGCCGAACTGGTCGGATCGGTGCTGGCCGCGTGCGACGAAGCCGGGATGGTCGCCCATCTCGAGTCGTCCAACCCCCGCAACCTCGGCTTCTACGAGCGACTCGGATTCGAGCGCGTCGACGACTACCGCTGCGGTGGCGATCCGTTGATGACGATCATGAGCCGCCGACCGCGCTGACCGCGCAGCCTGGCGATTGGTGATCCACCCAATTCGGGCAACTAGCGTTGCCAAAATGGGGGACCAGGAAACTACGGAAGCGTCGTCGGAACGGTCGATCGGGAGGATCCGCGCGCTGCTGTCGCCCGGTGACGGCCCGCCGCTGCGTGACGTCGCCACCGCCGGCGGGTGGTACCCGCTGGTCGTCATCACGTCGTTGAACGTCGTCGACGAACTCGACCGCGCCGTCCTCGGCGTGTTCGGACCGAACGTGCAGCGCTACTTCGGGATGAACGACGCCACGTTCGGCCTCCTCGTCGGCGTGCAGGTGACCGCACTGGTCCTGCTCGCCGTGCCCATCGGCTACCTGGGCACCAAGATCGACCGGGGCAAGATCCTGCGCTGGTCCGCGTTGGCGTGGAGCCTCATGAGCTTCGCCACCACGTTCGCGGTGAAGCTCCCGCTGTTCTTCCTCGCCCGCTTCGGCGTCGGTATCGGCAAGTCGGGTGTCGAACCGGTGGGCAAGTCGCTGTTGACCGACTACTACCCGCCCAATGCGTGGAACCGCATCCTCGCGGTGCACAACGCCGCCAACCCCGTCGGCGCGTTGCTCGGGCCGGCACTGGCCTTCGGCATCGCCTTCTTCGCCGGCGACGGCGACGACATCTGGCGGTGGGCGTTCCCGGTCCTCACCGTGCCGTCGGTGATCGCCCTGATCGCGTCGCGCAAGCTCAAGGAGCCCGAGCAGCAGATGGTCCGTGGGCTGGCCGGCGCCACGCTCAGCGTCACCGGCGCCCCGTCGGGCATGTCGTTCCGTGAAGCCGCCGGACGACTCCTGCGCATCCCGACCTTCAAGCGACAGATCCTGGGGATCGGCGTGCTCGGCTTCGCCCTCGTCGGCGTCGTCGCCTTCCTCAACATCTTCCTCGAGCGCGAGTACGGGATCGACGCCACCGGTCGAGCGGTCATCGGCATGATCCTCGCCACCGCCTCGTTGCTCGGCACGCTCATCGGCGGCAACGTCGGCGAGCGGATCTTCGCCTCCGACCCCGCCCAAGCCGTCCGCCTCGTCGGCGGAGCCATCGCGGCGTTCTCGATGCTGCTCGCCGGCGCGGTGTTCCTGCCGTCGGTCTGGGTCTTCGTGCCCGTCGCCTGGGTCGGCCTCATGGCGCTCCAGATCGGGATCGCCCCGCTCTACACCGCGCTCTCCGCCATCAGCCCGCCGCGTCTTCGCCCGCTCATGTTCTCCCTGCTCGGGCTGATGGTCGCCGTCATGGGCGGCATCGCCGGCGGTGTCATCGTCGGGGCGATCACCGAGGCGTCCAACATTCGATGGGGGTTGGCGTCGCTCGCCCCCACCGGCGTGATCGGCGGGCTGTTG
>JBFIHN010000605.1:0-1826 GCA_041601775.1 Acidimicrobiales bacterium | reverse complement strand
TTTTGCTAGCACGCAGGATCGGTCGTACGCTGGGGGAATGGCACAGAACCCCCTCATCAAGCGCTACCTCGACGCGGGGATGGCGTTCACGCAGATGACGCAGTCGCGTGCCGAAGCGATCGTGAAGGACCTGGTGAAGGCCGGTGAGGTGCAGGCGCAGCGGGCCGAGGAACTGGTGAACCAGCTGGTCGAACGCTCGCGCACCAACACCGACAAGTTGCTCGAGGTGGTCCGCAAGGAGGTCCGCGACCAGATCGCGGGCCTGGGACTGGCCACCAAGGCCGACATCGCCCGCCTCGAGGAGAAGCTCGCACCGACCCCGGCGAAGAAGTCGACCAAGAAGACGCCAGCGAAGAAGTCGCCCGCCAAGAAGACGCCCAAGAAGACGCCAGCGAAAAGGGCCGCGAAGAAGCGCGCGGCGAAGAAGGCCGGCGTGGCCACGACGTCGCCCGCCACGACGTCCGCGAGCTGAGGAGCCGGTCACGGCTACCCGTCGTCGTCTCGACGTCGAACTCCATCGGCGAGGACTCTCCGACAGTCGCCAGCAGGCCCAGGTCCTGATCGCCGACGGCCGTGTCCTCGTCGGCGGAGCATCGGCGACGAAAGCGTCGCGCCTCGTCGGCCCGCACGAGCCGGTGGTCGTCATCGGTCCGGGTCCCAAGTACGTGAGCCGCGGTGGCGACAAGCTCGCTGCCGCGCTCGAGCGTTTCGACCTCGACGTCTCGGGCGTCCGCTGTCTCGACGCCGGTTCGTCGACCGGTGGTTTCACCGACGCGCTCCTGCAGGCCGGTGCAGCCGAGGTGGTCGCGGTCGACGTCGGGCGGAACCAACTCCACGAGCGACTCCGCGCCGATCCACGCGTCGACTCGCGAGAACAGACCGACATCCGCTCGATCACGGCCGACGTGTTGGACGGCACCGTGGATGTGGTCGTCGCGGACCTGTCGTTCATCTCGACCAGCAGGTTGGCCGACGTCCTCATCGGCGTCGTCCGCGAGGGCGGTGACCTCGTGATCCTCGTCAAGCCGCAGTTCGAGGCGGGCCGAGCCGAGGTGTCGAAGGGGCGCGGGGTCGTCCGGGACCCCGAGGTGTGGCGGCGGGTGCTCGGTGAGGCCTGTGGCGCCATCGAAGCAGGTGGAACGGCCATCATGGACGTCATGGTTTCTCCCCTCCGCGGGGCCGAGGGCAATGCGGAGTTCCTCGTCCACGCCGTGAAGCCCGACGTCTCGGCGGCCTCGCGTCCGCTCGTCGCGCCCGCAGTCGACCTCGACGCCGTCGTCGCATCGGTGAACGGCGGAGCGAGCTGATGGTCGTCGCCGGACTGGTGGTCCACGAGGAACGGGACGCGGCGGTCGACGTCGCCGCCGACATCGCCCGCTGGCTGTCCGAGCGCGGCCACGAGGTGCGCCTCCTCACCGACGACGCGGCGAGGGCACGCCTGGCGGATCACGGTGTGACCGACGACGCGTTCGGTCCCGGGCTCGACGTCGCGGTGAGCTTCGGTGGCGACGGCACGATGCTGCGGACCATCGATCTCGTCGGCGAGGACGGCGTCCCGGTGATCGGCGTCAACGTCGGGCAGTTGGGGTATCTGACCGAGGTCGACCCCGACGGCGCCCGGATGGCGGTCAAACGGTTCCTGTCGGGGGCCTACGAGATCGAAGAGCGCATGATGCTCTCGGTCCAGATCGACGGCGTCACCCCCGACGACGCGTCCCACGAGTTCGTCGCCCTCAACGAGGCCGTGATCGAGAAGACGCCGTCGGGACACACCGTCCGCCTCGCCGTCAGCGTGGACGGCGAGTACTTCACGACCTACGCCGCCG
>JBFIHN010000604.1:0-1830 GCA_041601775.1 Acidimicrobiales bacterium | reverse complement strand
TCTGCGGATCGCTCGTGGGCATCGTCGAGCGCTTCATCGACGATGCCCACTTCGTGATCCTCGATCACTGGGTCACGTTGCTCGACCCCGAAGCACCCGCGACCGCCGGCGACGATGCCGCCGAGGTCGCATGGGTGCCGGTGCACGAAGTGGCGGAATGGCCCCTGATCGAGGGACTGGCCGAGTTCCTCCACGACCACCGGATCATCGACACGATCACCTGATGACCGGGCACCGGATGACCGGGATCCGGTTCAGCGGCCCTTCCAGTTGGGCTTGCGCTTCTCGATGAAGGCCGTGAGGCCCTCGCCGGTGTCCTCGCTGGCCATGACCTCGCCCATCGCCAGCATCGAGTCGTGGAACGCCTCGTCGTCGTTCGCGTAGCTCTTGAGGGCGATCTCCCGGCTCTTGCGGACCGCCAGGGGAGCGTTCTCGCTGATCTGCGCGGCGAACTCGAGGGCCACGTCGACGGCCTTGCCCGGCTCGGCGAGGCGGTTCACGAAGCCGACCTCGTAGGCCCGCTGGGCATCGATCGGGTCGCCGGTGAGGAGCATCTCCATGGCCAGGTTCTTGGGCATGGCCTTCGGCAGGCGGAACAGCGCACCGGCCGCGGCGACCAGGTTGCGCTTGACCTCGGGGACGCCGAACTTGGCATCGGTCGAGGCGACGACCAGGTCGCACGCCAGGACGATCTCACATCCGCCTGCGTACGCTGGTCCGTTCATCGCCACGATGATCGGCTTGGTGCGGGCCTTGGAGGTGATGCCACCGAAGCCACCCGTCTTGGTCGAGAGCCGTCCGGCGTCGCCGGAGTTGATCGCCTTCAGGTCGGCGCCGGCGCAGAACACCGGACCCTCGTGGGTGAGGACGCCGAGCCAGATCTCGTCGTCGGCCTCGAGCTTGTCGATGGCCGCTTCGATGCCCTCGGCGACGTCGCCGTTCACGGCGTTGCGGGCCTCGGGGCGGTTGATGGTGATGAGGGCGACGTTGCCCCGCTTCTCGTAGTCGATCATGCGCCGACCCTAGTGCTGGCCGTTGTGGCAACACCCATTGCCTGTCTCGGGTCGCGGCGGGCGCGCGCGGGCGGTATGGTGCCGCCGTGACCACCGAAACGGGTGATGAAGCGAGCCGGCTCCAATGCCCGTTCTGCGAGGCGTACCAGATCGACCGGCTCTACCTGGCCTCGCTGCGTATCGACTCGTGTGTGTGCGCGTCGTGTGGCGCCCGCTGGGACGAGGACACCTCGACCGGCGAGTACCGCGGCCGCCAGAGCCACGCCCGCACGTCGCGGACGACCTCGGGCTAGCCGGCTTCGGGGGCTGGCGTCTCGTCGACGACCGGCGCGTCCTCGACAGCGGGCGCTGCCTCGGCGACCGGCGCGTCCTCGACGACCGGCACGTCCTCGACAGCGGGAGCCTCATCGACGACCGGCGCGTCCTCGACGACCGGAGCGTCCTCGACAGCGGGAGCTGCTTCGGTGCTGGCCTCGTCCTTGGCCGGGGTCTCCGTCGCGGCCGCATCGGTCGCCGGGGCCGGCGGGCGCGGCTTCTTGCGCTTCCGCGGCTTCTTGTCGGCCTCGATCCCGAAGATCTGGGCGATCTCGGGGAGACGGGCCGCGTGGCGCTTGATGATCGACGTGAGTTCGTCGGTCACCTTGGTCGGCAGCGAGGCGGGGACCACCTGGCGGCGGACCGGGGAGTGCGCCAGCGCGTCGAGCATGTAGCCCCAACGGTCCGGGGACACCTCGTTGGTCATCGCGGCGTTCGAGGCCTCGACCAGACGCATGGCGACGGGTGCCGGGAGGGGAGCGCCGGCCTTGGGCGGACGGGA
>JBFIHN010000603.1:0-1833 GCA_041601775.1 Acidimicrobiales bacterium | reverse complement strand
CAGCGCTCGCACCGCCGCCACGATGCCGGCGACGACGCCGGCGAGAACCACGAGACGGAACAGGCGCCTGATCACGAGGCAGACCCTAGCGGTGCCGCTCTGGCACGGTCGGCGATCTCCCGCGCGAGTCGGGCGAAGATGAGGCGGTGGAAGGGGGCCATGGCGTACCAGTACAGGCGCCCGAAAAGTCCCCTCGGCGCGAAGATCGCCCGTTGGGTGAGTGCGGTGCCGTCACCGTGTGGCTCGACTCGCCACTCGAGCCACGCCTCCCCCGGGAGACGCATCTCCGCGTGCAGCCGGAGGAGCGACGGCGCTTCGGTGGCCTCGACCCGCCAGAAGTCGAGGGCGTCGCCGACCCGGAGGCGGTCCGGGTCCCGGCGGCCGCGGCGCATTCCCGGGCCACCGACGAGGTGATCGGCCAGGCCGCGGATCGTCCAGAGCAGGTCGGCCACGAACCAGCCGCGAGCGCCACCGATGCCCGACAGGGTGGCGAAGACCCGTTCCGGGTCGACGCCATCGGCCGTGACGGTCTGCTCGTCGACGAGGATCGTGCCGCCGGACCACTCGGGATCCGATGGCAGCGGGTCGGCGGCCGTGGCGCCGGGGAGCGCGGCATCGGACCACCGGGTGTTGACGGCGAGGTCCTCGACCCGACGGAGTGCGAGCTCGACCGACGCGCGGAACGACACCCGGGGCGAACCCGCGAACAGGTCGAGCGACTCGTTGTGGACGACGACCTCGTTGACCAGGCTCTCGACGAGCGGCGCGGCCAGGTCCTGCGGGAGTGGGGTCACGAAACCGACCCAGTGGCTCGAGAGCGAAGGGCTCAGGACGGGAACCGGGACGATCAGCCGTCGTCGCAGCCCTGCCACCTCGGCGTAGGTGTGCATCATCTCGCGGTAGGTCAACACGTCGGGCCCGCCGACCTCGATGACCCGGCCCCGGGCGTCGTCACGGTCGAGGACCACCGTCAACGCGTGGAGGATGTCCCGGATGCTGATCGGCTGCACCCGGGTGTCGACCCACCGGGGTGTGACCATCACCGGGAGGACCTCGACCAGGTTGCGGAGCATCTCGAAGCTGGCCGACCCGGATCCGATGATCACCGCGGCGCGCAGCTCGGTGACCGGCACCGAACCCGAGGCCAGCACCCGACCGACCTCGTGCCGGCTGGACAGGTGCGGTGACAAGTCGTCGGCGTCGTCGCCGAGCCCTCCGAGGTAGATGACCTGGCGCATGGTCGACGTGTCGCCTGCGGCGTCGGCGAACACCGCGGCGTGGTCACGGTCCTGCGTCGCGAAGTCGTCGTCGCCGCCCATCGAGTGCACCAGGAAGTAGGCGACGTCGCATCCGTCCATGGCCGAGCGGACGGCAGCCGCATCGCCGATGTCGCCCTCGACGACGGTCACCTGGTCGGACCACGGGATCCCGGCCAGCTTTCCGGGTGTTCGGACCAGGCACCGGACCTCGTGCCCGGCATCGAGCAGCGCGGGGACGAGGCGTCCACCGATGTAGCCGGTCGCGCCCGTGACGAGGATGGTGTGCACGTGGCCTTCCTACCCGACCCGTCGGGGAATCAGCCCCGCATCGTCGGGAGCTCGTCGGAATGGAAGGCTGTGCCGATGCGATCGACGAGGTGGACGTGGTTGGCCCGGGCCCTGGTCGTGTCGCTGCTGGGAACGGCGTGCTCGACCTCCGACCTCGAGGTCGGACGGCAGACGACGTCGAGCCGTCCGGGGGACACCGCCTCGTCGACGTCGTCGCCTCCTGCAGCCGAAATGGGCGCCGACGGCGTCGGCGACCCGTACTACCCGCTTCTCGGCAACGGCGGCT
>JBFIHN010000602.1:0-1837 GCA_041601775.1 Acidimicrobiales bacterium | reverse complement strand
CGGCCAGTCGACCGCCCGCGTGGCCAAGGCCTTCGGCATGCGGGTCCTCGGCTTGCGCCGCGGCGTGATCGACGACGAGAACGTCGACGAGGCCTTCGACCCCAGCGGACTGGCGACCCTGCTG
Organism: Acidimicrobiales bacterium; assembly: GCA_041601775.1. Lineage (GTDB taxonomy): Bacteria > Actinomycetota > Acidimicrobiia > Acidimicrobiales > Salinilacustritrichaceae > Salinilacustrithrix. The sequence continues at coordinate 1,713 of JBFIHN010000602.1, read as the reverse complement.
GCGCAGAGCGACTTCGTGGTGCTCGCCCTCCCGCTGAACGAGGCCACCCGACACCTCATCGACGCCGAAGCGCTCGCGGCGATGCGGCCCGATGCGGTCCTCATCAACGTGGCGCGAGGAGGGGTGGTGGACCAGGACGCCTTGGTCGACACGCTCCAACGCGGGGCGATCCGCGGTGCCACCCTCGACGTGGTCGCGGAGGAACCCCTCCCACCCGAATCCCCGCTGTGGGGGCTCGACAACTGTGTCATCACCCCGCACGATGCCGGCTACTCGCCCCTCGCCGGCGAGCGCCTCGGGCAGCTCTTCGTGGAGAACCTCGCCCGCTACGTCGCGGGAGAACCGATGCGCAACGAGGTCACCGCATCGCAGATCCGCTGATCGGTCAGCGTTGGTCTGCCGGCTCCTCGGCGACTGCGCCGAAGTCGAGGGCCTCGAGTTCTTCGAGCAGATCGAGCGTCTCGCCGAGGCTGCTGGTGATGATCGTCTTGGCGACGGCGAGGAGTTGGTGGATGCGGGGGTCCACGACCGTGTAGAGCACCGTGGAGCCGTCGCGTCGTGATCGCACGACGTTGGCCCGCCGGAGCACCGCGAGCTGCTGCGACAGGTGCGAGGCCTCGAGTCCGACGAGCGGGATGAGCTCGCTGACCGGGAGTTCGCCGTCGCGGAGGATCTCCAGGATGCGGATACGCGCGGGATGCCCGAGGGTCTTGAAGAACTCGGCCTTCAACTCGTACACGGGGCGTGTCACGTGGGGAACCTCCCTTCGGCGTCACGACGAGGGTACCGACCCCGGTGGTCTCGGCTCATTGGTCCCTCCCGGCCGTCTGGTGACATGATGAATTGACAACATCATCATGTCAGCGTGTCGACGACCACGTCGAACGCCAGCAGGACGGAGAAGGAATCATGAGCGACACCTCCACCAACCGCAGACTGCACGACTGGGTCGACGAGTGGGCCGGCATCCTGGCGCCCGATGCGGTCGAGTGGGTCGACGGGTCCGATGCCGAGTGGAACCGCCTCACCGAACTCCTCGTCGAGAGCGGGACGTTCGCCCGTCTCGACGACGCTCGCCGTCCGAACTCCTTCCTGGCGCGGTCCGAGCCGGGCGACGTCGCCCGGGTCGAGGACCGCACGTTCATCTGCAGCGAGCGCGAGGTCGATGCCGGCCCGACGAACAACTGGCGGGCGCCGGCAGAGATGAAGGAAGAGGTCCTGGGTCGGTACCGCGGGGCGATGCGGGGTCGGACGATGTACGTCGTCCCGTTCTCGATGGGGCCGATCGGGTCGCCCATCGCGCACATCGGGGTGCAGTTGACCGACTCGCCGTACGTCGTCGTGAACATGCGGATCATGACCCGTATGGGAGCAGCGGTCCTCGACGAACTCGGCGCCGACGGCGACTTCGTCCCCTGCCTGCACTCGGTCGGCTATCCGCTCGTGATCGACGACGGGACCACACGGGCCGACGTCCCGTGGCCGTGCGACGCCGAGAACAAATACATCTGCCACTTCCCCGAGACGAAGGAGATCTGGAGCTACGGCTCCGGCTACGGCGGGAACGCCCTGTTGGGCAAGAAGTGCTTCGCGTTGCGCATCGCGTCGACCATGGCCCGCCGCGACGGCTGGCTGGCCGAGCACATGCTCATCCTCGGCATCACCGACCCGCAGGGCGAGAAGCGCTACGTGGCCGCAGCGTTCCCGTCGGCG
>JBFIHN010000601.1:0-1841 GCA_041601775.1 Acidimicrobiales bacterium | reverse complement strand
GCCTCGATCCGTTCCTCGTGCACCTTCACCTGCGCCCGGGCCAGTTCGACGATGGCGTCGCGGTCGGCGGGGTCGGCGAAGAACAGCTTCAGGAGCCCCTCGTCGCGGAGCTCGCCGATCTCCTGCGCCGGGAGCCGGGCCCATGCGCGGAGCTCCTCCTCGCCGGCCGGGGTCAGCCGGTACAGCCGCCGTCGCCGGCCGGACTCCTCCTGTTCCTCGGCCAGGAGCCCCTCGGTCACGAGACGAGCAGGCTCGGCGTAGAGCTGACTGTGCGGGAACGGCCAGAAGTTGCCGATGGAGATCTTCACCAGCTGTTTCATGTCATAGGACGTGCACGGCGCCAGCGTGTGGACGAGGCCGAGGACGACGTACGACGTCGGCGTCAGTGCCCGGGACCTGTCCTCATCGACCATTGCCCCACTGTACGGTTCGGTCGATGCAGCCGGTGCGGGCGAGGTTGGCGAGCGGGATCGTCGTCGCTGTGGTGTTGGTGTCCTGTGGCGGGGAGGACATTGGCGGCGATCACGCCGCAGACGGCCCGCTGGCGACCAGCTCGAGCGTCGCGACGGCGACACCGCCGTCGATGCTCGGTGACGTACCCGACATCGGGGCCGGTCGCGACGCAGCGATCGTGTTCCTGCCCGACGGGACCGGTGGCAGCACGCAGATCGCCCTCGGCGTGACGATGTGCGTCAACACGCCCGACGCCGAGCCGGACGGGGAGGTCCCCGCGGAACTGTTGGCGATCACGGCCACGGGGCGCGACGCCGCCGGAGCCGAGGTGCACCTCGATGTCCGGCGGTTCCGGAGCCAGGGGGCATCGCCCACGATCACCGACACGGTCACCGTCGCGTTCGGCGACCCGGAGGCACCGGATCGAGTGCTCGTCGCCCAGCGGTTCGAGGTGGACGGCCTGGTCAGCGACCTCCGTGACCCGGACGCCGATGCCCCCTTGCTCGTGGTCGGACCCGGCGGCTTCGAGGGGCGCGGGCTGTTCGGCCCACCGGGCGGCGGTACCGACGCGCCGGAACTCGTCGAAGGGGTGGTCCGCGCCAGCTGCTCGTGATCAAACGACCCCACCACCACGAACTCGACGTCGTGAGCGTCGGCCCCCGACGTCGGTGACGTCGAGATCGCCGCGCGGGGGTCAGGCGAGCGGGCGTCCGAAGGGGAGCTCGTCCTGCCAGGTCGACAGGTAGGCCTCGGCCTTGTCGACCGCAGCCATCCACAGGCCCGTTCCCTCGCCGGCGAGGTCACCCACGGCACTGCCGACGCGCTCGACGGGGTCACCGCCGTCGGCGTCGTGGGCGAAGAGGAGCGGCGCGGCGATCGACAAGAAGTCGGGGACGTGGATGCGTCCGGCCTTCGACAACACGGCGTGGGCGCGGGCCGTGACCGGTACCGGTGTGAGCGGGACGACGACCTTCGCGTGCACGGCGGCAGCACCGTCGTGGTCGAGCATGCCGGTCTTGCCCGCAAGGAACAGGACGTCGCACTCGGTGTCGGCACCACCGGCACCCGGAGCGGCGAGCGCACCGGCGCTCGTCATGGCCACCTTCGCCGCCTCGACGATCGGTCCCTTGCCCTCGACCGCCCACGTCGCCCCGGACAGGCCCGAGTCGAGGAGCGCGCCGGCCGCAGCGACCGCGCCGTGAGCGGTGAGCGTGACGGCGCGATCCTCGGTCCACAGCTCGGCCGGGCGGGGATCGGTGATCCGGAGTTCGCCGAGGTCGGCCTCGGTCAGGCCGACCCCGGGGTCCGTGGCCCCACGGCCGCTGGCCACCAGTTCCTTGGTCTCGTCGACGAAGCTGGCGACCGCCGGGTCGACCTCGTCGCCCTCG
>JBFIHN010000600.1:0-1841 GCA_041601775.1 Acidimicrobiales bacterium | reverse complement strand
CTCGATGTGGTCCAACCGGTGGTCGACCATGCCGACCCACATCCCCGGGTTCGAGGAGCTGCCGGCGCCCGACCAGCGCGCCTGGCTCGACACCATGCCCGGATCGGACATCCCGGTCATCCGTCAGCCCTACGCGTCGGGCGACAAGCTCCCGTTCTGGGTGGCGACCGGCAACGCGGTCGACCGCCACTTCCTCTTCGACCTCGACGTCGACCCCGACGAGCAGGAGAACCGGCGGGACGAGGCCGCGGCCGACGCCATGGTGTCGCTGTTGCGGGCGGCGCTCGTCGAACTCGACGCCCCCGACGAACAACTCGCTCGCCTCGGCCTCGCCTGACGCACGTCCCAGCCCGACCCGTGCGGTACGTGCCCGCACTCCGGACCCCGCCCCGTGCGGTACGTGCCGATCGGCACGTACCGCGTCGAATACGTCGTGGTACGTACCGATCGGCACGTTGCGTACACGGGTGAGGTGGGCACGGGTGAGGTGGGCACGGGTGAGGTGGGCACGGGTGAGGTGGGCACGGGTGAGGTGGACACGGGCATGAAGGTGCGGTGGTTCGGGTAGGTCCTCGGCCGACCCCGACCGTCGACCATCAGGAGGCTCGAGCAATGGCACGCATCGCCATCGTGTTGGGACCCGACTTCGAGGACGTGGAGTTCTCCCAACCCCGCGACGCACTCGAGGCCGACTCGGCCCTCGTCGGCAAGAAGGGTGGCGTGCGGGCGACCACGGACATCGCCGCCGTCGACGCCGACCCCTCCCTCTACGACGGGCTGGTCATCCCCGGCGGCTACAGCCCCGACCATCTGCGGACCGACGGCGATCTCGTCGACTTCGTGGTCACGATCGGCCGCTCCGACACACCGGTTGCGGCCATCTGCCATGCCGGGTCCCTGCTGATCGAGGCCGCCCTGGTCGACGGGAAGCGGATGACCTCGTGGCCGTCGATCAAGACCGATCTCGTGAACGCCGGTGCCCGATGGGTCGACGAAGCGGTCGTCGTCGACGGCACCCTGATCACCAGCCGCAACCCCGACGACCTCCCGATGTTCTGCGACGAGTTCCTCCGTGTGATCGACGGGGAGGCGAGCTGACCATGCCCGGCACGAACGATCGACGACCCAGCGTCGAGGACGACGAGCAGTACGAGGCGCTCCGTCGCGAGGGCGCCAGCAAGGAGAAGGCGGCACGCATCGCCAACACCGATCGGGCCACCGCAGCCAGGCGTGGCGGCGAGGCGGCACCGTACGACGAGTGGACCAAGGAGGACCTCTATGACCGGGCCAAGGAACTCGACATCGGCGGCCGTTCGGACATGACGAAGGCCCAGTTGATCGACGCCCTGCGCAACCACTGACGGAACGGATGCGGCGATGGACCTCGGACTGACGGATGCGGTGGCTGCCCGGGTCGCCCTGGCGGTCGTGCTCGGTGCCGCCATCGGCCTCCAGCGCGAGATCGACGATCAACCGGCCGGCCTCCGCACCCATCTGGCCGTCGCCCTCGGCGCCGCCCTCTTCGGCGTGATCTCCACGCTCGGGTTCTCCGAGTTCGAGGCGGCATCGGCCGACTCCAACATCCGGGTCGACGTGACCCGCGTCGCGTCGCAGGTCGTCGTGGGGATCGGCTTCCTCGGCGCCGGCGTGATCTTCCGTCGCGGCGGCGACGTCCAGAACCTCACGACCGCGGCAACGCTGTGGGCCACTGCAGCCATCGGTCTCGCCGCGGGCGTGGGCGACGGAGGCAGCGCCGTGTTCTCCACGGCCTTGTTGGTGGTCGTCCTCGCCGTGCTGCGGATCCCGCGGGACTGGTTGCGTCGGCGATTCACCCGACAGGT
>JBFIHN010000599.1:0-1847 GCA_041601775.1 Acidimicrobiales bacterium | reverse complement strand
GACCCCGAGGTCGTCGAGGTCGAGTTGGTGCGAACGCTCGAACTCGACGATGTGGGCGTGGTCGATCCCTTCAGCATCAGCGCATCGGCCGACGGGGAGCAGCTCTTCGTCGCCGAGACCTCCGACCCGGCGAGCATCGCCGTCGTGGGATCGATGGAGACCGAGGAGACGCGGGTCCCGCTCGCCGAACCGGCGGCGGAGTCGGACGACTTCGCGCTCGATGCCGCATCGAACGAGGTGCTGTCGGCCGACGACTACCCGGGCGACATCGCCGTCGATGACGACGGCACCGTGCTCGGTGTGTCCGACGACCAACTCGTCACGGTCGACTCCGACGACGTCGGCGACCGCCTCGACGTCTCCCTCGACGGGCTGCTGGCCGGACCGGCCGCCGGCCTCGCCGTCGACCGCGCGGGCACGATCTACGTCGGCGACCCCGAGGGGGATCGTGTACTCGAACTCGACCCCGGCGGCACTCCGACTCGGATCCTGGATCTTCGGGCCGCCGGGGTCGGCGAGCTCGTCGATCTCACGGTGGCTCCGAGCGGCGACCAGACCGACGATCCGGCCGAGCTCAGCCTCTACGTGATCGACGGAGCCGACGCAGAGACCGACCAGCGCCTGGTGAAGGAGCTCTCGATCGACGAGCCGTTTGCGGCGGCTGCGTCGATCCCGACCGACACGGCGACGCTGGTCCAGAGCCTCGACACCGGGAACGGCATCACGCCGTCGAGTCCGGACTCGGCCGGGATCACGTGGATGTCCACCAAGAACCGTCTGGTCATGGCCGACTCCGAGGTCAACGAGTACAACTACTACGCCGGCGTCAACCTGTGGGGACTGTCGAACGCCAGGCCCCCGACGGTCCTGTCGACCGGGACGACGCTCGGCTGGTCGAACGAACCGACCGGCATCGCCTTCGACGCCGCCAACGGGCGGATCTTCACCACCGACGACAACCGGAAGCGGATCTACGAGGTCTCGGTCGGCGCCGACGGCGACCCGGGCACGTCCGACGACTCGGTCATCCGGTCCTTCGACACCACGAGCTACGGGAACTCGGACCCGGAGGACGTGGTCTACGACGCCACCCACAACTGGCTCCACATCGCCGACGGGTCCAACCGCGAGGTCTTCACCATCAATCCCGGCCCCAACGGCGTGTTCGAAGGTGGCGGCGACGACATCATCACCAACTTCGACGTCGACGTCGACGGGGTCCGCGATCCCGAGGGCATCGCCTACGACCCGGTGACCGACTCCTTGATGATCATCGACTACCGACGACTCGTGACGGCGGAATACAACCTCGGCGGAGGCCTGCGCCGCTTCGTCGACATCAGTGCATCCAACGGGGCGCACCCCGCCGGAGGCACGTGGGCGCCGGCCAGTTCCGGCAGCGGGATCAGCCTGTGGGTCGTCGATCGAGGGGTCGACTCCTCCTCCCCCCGTGATGGACAGCTCTACGAACTCTCCGTACCCGGTTCCGGCCCGCCCCCGACGCCCCAGCCCGATGTCGACGTGGCGCCGTCGTCGGTGTCGTTCGGTCCCGTGCAGACCGGTGCCACGACGGATCGCACGGTGACGGTGGCGAACACCGGGACGGCGACGCTGACGGTCTCGTCGGCCGCGACCAGCGGGTCGGGGTTCTCGGTGGCGTCGGGCGGGGGTTCCTTCACCCTCGCCGCCGGCGCGACTCGCCCGATCGTCGTGCGGTTCTCGCCCACTGCGGTGCAGTCCTACTCGGGCGCGCTGACGGTGAACTCCGATGACCCTGACGAAGCGTCGGTGGTCGTGCCGTTGTCGGGTGAGGGGGTGTCGGAGCCGACCGGTTCGGGTGAGGTCGT
>JBFIHN010000598.1:0-1851 GCA_041601775.1 Acidimicrobiales bacterium | reverse complement strand
CTCGGCCCGCACGAGCCGGAGCCATACGGCCGCCCCGGCGGAGGATTTCCTTGTTCAGCGACCCCAACCAGAATCGCCGGCGCATGCTGGTCGTCGACGATGATCCGGTCGCGCTCGACTTCGCCGCGATGGCCTTGGGTTTCCGGGATGCCGACGTCGACCAAGCGGCAGATTCGGCGACGGCCATCGACCTCGTCCGTGCCGGCGACTACGACGCGGTGATCCTCGACCTCGACCTGCCCGACTGCAGTGGGGTCACGCTCATGGCGGAGATCCGTCAGATCCAGGATCTCCCGATCGTGATCCTGACCGGCCACGATGACTCGATGGTGTCGGTCCTCGCGCTCGAGGCCGGTGCCGACGAGTTCTGCGTCAAACCCTTGGTCGAGCGAGAGCTGGTGCTGCGGGTAGACATGGCCGTCGAGCGTCACCGACTGCGTCGTTCGGCGGCTCTGCAGACCAGTGGACACGAGGAGTCGCGCGACCCGTTCCGCGTCATCATCTCCGCCGGCGAGTTGACGATCGACCCGTACTGTCGCATCGCGATCCTTCGTGGACGCGAGCTCGATCTCACGGCGAAGGAGTTCGAGCTCCTGGTCGTCATGGCCAAGGCGCCGGGGAAGGTCTTCACCCGGACGGACCTGCTCGAGATGGTGTGGGACGCACAGCCGGACTGGCAGAGCATGGACACCGTCACCGAGCACGTGTACCGCCTCCGCAAGAAGCTGGACGAGCCCGATGCAGGACGCAGCTGGATCCAGACCGTTCGCGGCGCCGGCTACCGGTTCGACCGCCGTCGCGCAGAGACGATCGGGGTCGTCGCCGGCATGGAATGAGGGTCGGTCGACCTCCGAGCTGGTTCGGATGCGGCATGATCTGCGGGTGGAGACCGGCTGGTGAAGCGACTGTTGGACGTGGTCGTCGCCGCGGCCGTGCTGGTGGTGCTGAGTCCGATCATCGTCGTGGTCGCCGTGGTGGTGCGGGTGCAGCTCGGATCGCCCGTCTTCTTCCGTCAGACACGGGCCGGTCTCGGTGGCGTCGGATTCGACCTGGCGAAGTTCCGGACCATGACCGCCGAGCGCGGCCCCGACGGTGAGTCGTTGCCAGATGTCGATCGACTGACGGCGCTCGGCGCTCGGCTTCGGTCGACCAGCCTCGACGAACTCCCCGAGCTGTGGCTGGTCCTCAAGGGCGACATGAGCCTGGTCGGCCCTCGGCCGCTGCCGGTGAAGTACCTCGACCGCTACACGCCCGAACAGCACCGCCGTCACGACGTGAAGCCGGGCCTCACCGGATGGGCGCAGGTCAACGGTCGCAACGCCACCACCTGGGACGAGCGACTTGCCATGGACGTCTGGTACGTCGACAACCAGTCACTGTGGCTCGACCTGAAGATCCTGGTGCGTACCATCGGCGTCGTGATCCGACGCGACGGCATCAGCGCCGAGGGCGAGGCAACGATGGCCGAGCTCCCGCCGAGGACCCATCCATGAGCCGGATCTTCCTGTCGGCGCCAGACGTGCGCCAACCCGAGAAGGACTTCCTGATGGCGGCCGTCGACTCCGGTTGGGCAGCGCCGGCCGGCCCCGACCTGGCGGCGTTCGAGGCAGAGATCGCGGCCGTCAGTGGTGTCGACCACGCGGTCGGACTCGCCAGCGGAACCGCGGCGCTCCACCTCGCCCTCCATGGGCTCGGCGTCGGTGCGGGCGATGACGTGATCGTGTCGACGTTCACCTTCGCCGCGTCGGCCAACGCCGTCGCCTACGTCGACGCCACCCCGGTGTTCGTCGACTCCGACGACACCACCTGGAACCTCGACCCCGACCTCCTCGAGGCCGAACTGGCCGACCG
>JBFIHN010000597.1:0-1869 GCA_041601775.1 Acidimicrobiales bacterium | reverse complement strand
CTGGCTCCGCGCCCGTCCCGAGACGCTCGTGGCCCGGGTGCGCTCGGCCGGTGCCGGACACCGTCCACTGCTCGACGACGATCCGGCAGGCATGCTGGTGCGCATGGAAGCGGACCGTCGATCGCTGTACGCATCGGTCGCCGATCGGGTGCTCGACGTCGACGACCGGTCACCGGCCGAGGTGGCAGCGGCCGTGGTGGCCCCGGAGAAGGACGCCCCGTGATCCGCGTCACGGTCCCCGAGCCCGGACGCACCTACGACGCCGTCGTCGGTCGCGGCATCCTCGACGAGGTCGCCGCGCTGGTACCGGCCGGAGCGAAGCGGGCGGCGGTCGTGACCCAGCGGGGAATCGGCGTCAACGTCGACCCCGGTGTCGACCACCGGGTGTTCACCATCGCCGACGGCGAAGGCGCGAAGTCGCTGTCGACCATCGAGATGTTGTGCCGGAACTGGGCCGGCTGGGGTCTGACGCGCTCCGACATCGTGATCGCCGTCGGCGGCGGCGTGGTCACCGACGTCGCCGGGTTCGCTGCCGCGTCCTACCACCGCGGGGTCGGTGTCCTCCACGTGCCGACGACGTTGCTCGGGATGATCGACGCGGCCATCGGCGGGAAGACCGGCGTCAACCTGCCCGAGGGCAAGAACCTCGTGGGGGCCTTCTGGCAGCCCCAAGGCGTGCTCTGCGATCTCGCGACGCTCGACACGTTGCCGCCACGCGAACGACGGTCCGGCATGGGGGAGTTGGCCAAGTACCGCTTCCTGCCCGGCGGCGACGACCTCGAGACGCTCGACTTCGACGAGCAGGTGGCTCGCTGCATCGAGATCAAGGCCGACGTGGTCGCGTCGGACGAGCGTGAGGGCGGTCGCCGGGCGATCCTCAACTACGGACACACGCTCGCGCACGCCATCGAGACCGCTGGCACCTACGACCTCCGCCACGGCGAGGCCGTCGCCGTGGGACTGGTCTACGCAGCGCACCTCGCGGCTCGGCTCGGTCGGATCGACGACGCACGGGTCCGCGAACATCGCGACGTGCTCGGTCACTACGACCTCCCGATCCACCTTCCCGACGGACTCGGTGACGACGAACTCCTCTCGCTCATGAGCCGTGACAAGAAGGCGATCGACGGACTGACGTTCGCGCTCGACGGCCCCGACGGCGTCGAGGTCGTCCACGACGTCGATCCCGACGTCGCCCGAGCCGCACTGGCCGACGTGCGATGACCGGGACCGTGCTGCTCTTGAGCGGCCCCAACCTCGACCTGCTCGGCGAACGCGAGCCGGAGATCTACGGGACCGCGACCCTCGACGACCACGTGGCGACCGCCACCTCGGCCGCAGTCGCCCGCAACCTGCATGTCGAACACCTCCAGTCGAACCACGAAGGCGTGCTGATCGAGGCCATCCACCACGCCCGCAGACGATGCGCTGCCATCGTGATCAACGCCGGAGCGTTCACGCACTACGCCTGGGCGATCCACGACGCGCTGGCGGCGTTCGACGGGCCGGTGATCGAACTCCATCTGTCCGACCCGAAGACCAGGGAACCGTGGCGTCACCTGTCGGTCATCGAGCCGGTCGCCGACGCGGTCGTCGCCGGACTCGGTGGCGACGGCTACCGCGTGGCCATCGAGCGGGCGAGCGAGCTGATCAACCGTGGCTGAGCTGGCGCCCCTCGAGACCGCTCGGCGTGTCGAGCGGCTGCGTGAACGCTTCGCCGACGAGGCCTGCGACGCCATGGTGGTCACCGATCTGGTGAACGTCCGCTACCTCACCGGCTTCACCGGATCGAACGCCGTGCTCCTGGTGACGGCGGACGCCGTGACGCTGGTGACCGACGGCCGCTACCGGACGCAGGCCGCCGAGCAG
>JBFIHN010000596.1:0-1871 GCA_041601775.1 Acidimicrobiales bacterium | reverse complement strand
GCCACGCACCGAGGTGGACGTACCCACGTGGTGCGGGCGGAGCCAGGACTGCTCTCGGTGCACTACGAGGCATCGGTCGGGCCAGCCGACGCCGCAGCCGACAGCGGGGACGGTGACGAGGTGATCGCCGGGCTGCGCCAGAGCCGCTACTGCCAGTCGGACGCGCTCGGCCGGTTCGCGACGACGGAGTTCGCAGCGCATCTGGGGACCCCAGATCTCGCCCGGGCCATCGCAACGTGGGTCCACGACCGGTTCGTCTACGTGCCCGGGGTCAGCGGACCGCTCGACACGGCGATCGACACGCTCATCCGTCACGAGGGCGTGTGCCGGGACTTCGCCCATGTGACGATCGCACTGTGCCGGGCGGCCGGCATTCCCGCTCGGCTGGTCGCGGTCTACGCGCCCGGCCTGTCGCCGATGGACTTCCACGCCGTGGCCGAGGTCCGGATCGACGAGGCGTGGGAGATCCTCGACTCGACGCGGCTCGCCCCGCGACAGTCGCTGGTCCGCATCGCCACCGGGCGCGACGCCGCGGACACCGCCTTCGCCACCACCCTCTCGGGCGAGGCCGAGCTGGTGTCGCTGTCCACCTCCGCCGTCACGGCGGGGCAGCTCCCGAACGACGACCACGAGGGTTCCGTCGCCATCGGTTGAGCAGGTCGGGCCGGTCAGACGCGGGCGACGTCGACGGAGACGGTGAGCTGGGTACGTCCTCCGCTGGTGTAGACGACGCCCTTCACCGGGGTGACGTCGCGGTAGTCGCGGCCCCAGGCGACGGTCACGTAGCGGTCGTCGACGAACGTGTCGTTGGTCGGGTCGAGGTCGACCCACCCGACGTCAGGCACCAGGACCGACGCCCAGGCGTGCGACACGTCGGCACCCTGCAGTCGTTGCCTGCCCGGTGGAGGGACGGTCTCGAGGTAGCCCGACACGTAGCGACCGGGCAGCCCCACCGCCCGCAGACACGACACCGCGAGATGGGCGAAGTCCTGGCACACGCCAGCCCGCGCCTCGAACAGGTCGTCGATGGTGCTGGTGACGTCGGTGGCGCCGGGGTCGAAGGCGAAGTCGGTGTGGATGCGTGACGTGAGGTCGGCCACGGCATCGAGGACGGGACGACCGGGGAGGAACGACGCCTCGGCGTAGGACCGGGCGACCGTGGTGGTCGGCGCCCCGGCGGAGTCGAGGAGGTGATGCCGGGCGTCGACGCCGGCCGCGCCGCCGAGCGTCCGGCACCGGTCACGAACCTGTTCCCACGGCTCGTCCGAGCCGAGCGGCAGGGCGCCTCGTTCGGCGGTGACGTCGACGGTGCTGGTGCTGGTGATGGCCAACACGTCGTGGGCGTCGGTCACGGTGAAGTAGGCGACCCGGTTCCCGAAGAAGTCGGTTCGCTCCCGCTGGTCGGACGGTGTGGGCTCGATCACCAGTGCCGCGTCGATGCAGCGTTGACCGTGCAGGTCGCGTGGCAACAGGCAGGCCTGCCCGTACGAGGACGTGACCGGCGATGCGTAGCGGTACTCGGTCCGATGGACCACCCGGTAACGGGTCATGTCCAACCCTCCCCGCCGTCCGAGCTCATCTGCCGCTGGGGCAGGAGCTGGACGAAGTTCCGCGACTGGAGGGCGGCGGAGATCTGGGCCAGCGTGCCCTCGACGTCGTCGAGGAACGCGTCGAGGTCGGGGCGCGCCCCGGTGTCGTCGACGGTCGAGACCGCGCTGGTGTCGAGGACACGGATGCGGGTCGACAGCCCGAGCACCAGCTTCTCCTCCGGCGTCGGTCGTCCCGGGACGTTGCCGCCGGGGAGGACGGCGACGTCGGTCGACAACCGGTCGACCTGGTGGCGCAGCGACCGTGGGTTCCCCGGATCGGCG
>JBFIHN010000595.1:0-1900 GCA_041601775.1 Acidimicrobiales bacterium | reverse complement strand
TACGGGGCCATGGTCGCCAAGGAACCGGACCTCGCACGTGCCGTCAGCGACGAACTCATCGGTCTGGTCGCCGACGGCAGGATCCGCCCCCACGTGTCGGCTCGCTATCCGCTCGACCGCGCGGGCGAGGCCCTGCGGTCGCTGATGGATCGAACGGCGCTCGGCAAGGTCGTCGTCGAGCCCTGACCGCGGCGAGGGCACCGAGGTGTCGGCGCTGACCGAAGGTGTCGCCGTCGCCCGGTTGGGCGATCACCACTTCGACGTCTTCTGCCCCGCACTCGCTCATGTGTGCCCCTGTCCGCCGAGACGCTGACCTGCATCGGACGGCTGGCTGGTCGCATCGTGACCTCAGCGGTAGGTGACGGAGATCGTCACCGGGGCGCTGAAGGAGAAGTAGTACGGGTCGCCGTAGCCGGGAGGAAGCGCACCGCCGCCGCCTCCCGGAGTGGCGATGGTCGTGTGCACGACGGTCTCGGTCCAGCGGGTCTTGCCGGCCGGTGCCGTGTCGAGGTCGATTCCGTCGACCGAGGCGTGGTGCCACGCGAGACAGGAGTCCGACCAGTGGCCATGCGACGGATCGCTCTCCTGCAACTGCCAGACCTCACAGACGGCGCCGTTCCAACTGCGGACCACCAGCAGACGCAGGTCGAGGAACCGGGCCATGTCGTCGTAGATCGGGATACCCGCCTGTCCCGGGGTGAAGTTCGACGACGTCGCCCCGACCTTCATCCACAGGTCGGTCTCGACGATGTTGTCGGGCCCGCCGTTGATCGCGACGTCACCGAGCGCGACGTGGATGTCGCGTTGCGACAGCGTGGTGAACTCGCCGAAGGCGTGGGAGGTCTTGTCGTTGTCGTCGGTGGCCGCCGCCATGGCGTAGTAGGTCTGGCCGGGATCGAGGTGGTCCAGCGTCCATCGGAAGTCGTCGACCATCCCGTTGCTCGAGGTGAACTCGGAGAAGTCCCAATCGCCGTCGTCGTTCGTGTCGGCGACGACCGAGATGAAGATGTCGGCGTCGACGGTGGTCGTGACGACGAGTTCGGCGCCGAAGCCCCGTGGGTAGGCGACGCCCGATTCGATGCACTGGACGTGGCATCCGGGAGCCACCGAGTAGCTGCCGGGGCCGGCATGGTTCGGCGTGGGAGCTGGAGCGTCACCGGGGAACGACGTGAAGCCGATGCCCTCCGGTCGTGCGCCGTTGACGCTGACGCCACCGATGGGGGTGTCGGGGTCGACGCCCGGGGGCGTCTCGCTCCCGTCGTCGGTGGCGATGACGTCGTGTACGGCGCCGAACGAGACCGGTTCGGTGGAACCGCCCGGCCCGTCGTCGGCGGGGAGCTCGTCTGCCCGGGCCGTTGTCGTCGCGGTCGTGGCTCCGGTGGTGGTCGTGGTGGCGGCGGTGGCTCGCTCCGCGGCTCGATGTCGGTCGATGGAGCCGTCGAGGGACTCGGTGACCACTCCCTTCGCGTCGACCGACGGTCCCGGTCCGGCGTCGCCGCTCCGGGCGAGCACCGCTCCGCTGGCCAGTGTCAGGGCGATTCCTGCTGCTGCGAGTGTCTTGACGTAGCGCATCGCGTCCTCCTCGAGGATCCTCGTGCCCGGGGGATCCGAGCTGTTCGAGGGTCCTGACCGACGAGGACGCGTTCGCTTACACCCCGCAAGGGGTCAGGCGTGCGGGCCACCGTGGAGGAGCGATGGATGGGTCCGGTTGAAGATGTCGGTGGCGGTCCAACCGTCGTAGCGGGGGAGCCAGACGTGGACCATCCACTGCGTGTCGAAGTTGACGTTCACCCCGCCGAGGGCGGCGCACTCGGCGTCGGTGGCGTGTTCGGCTGCGATGTAGAGGTGGCCGTCCTTGGTGGTGGTGCACAGTTCGCCGTGACGATGCCAATGGTCGTTG
>JBFIHN010000594.1:0-1900 GCA_041601775.1 Acidimicrobiales bacterium | reverse complement strand
TCCCCGGGCAAGGTCCTCACCGGGCTCCGCGTCGTCAACGAGCAGGGCCAGCGGGCCGGGGTCGGCCGGAGCCTCCTCCGTACCGTGTTCTGGATCGTGGACGCGGCACCGTGGTTCGCCCCGATCGTCGGCTTCATCACCGGCCTCACCACCACCGGCCACCGGCGCGTGGGGGACATGGTGGCGGGGACCTACGTCGTCGCCCGCCGCGACGTCGGGAGCCCCGTCTCCACCGGTGCTGCGGTGATGCCGCCGGCGCAGGGCGCATGGGGCGCACCTCCCACTGGCGCACCTCCCACTGCGTGGACGCCACCCACCGCTCCCCCGCCTGCCACGCCAGCACCCACCGCAGCACCGCCGCCCGTGGGCACCGCCGCCATCGGGGCGTCGGCGCCGCCGCTCCCCGAAGCCCCGCCGGCGTGGACCCCACCCGCGCCCGACGGCGCCCCACCGGTCGACCTCACGTCGTCCGGCGAACCCGAGGCCGCGCAGCCCGTCCCGGAGGTCGACGGTCGGGTCGACATCGGGACCCCGCACGTGGAGGCCGACGCCGACTGGTGGGCCGGTCCCGAGGCCGAGCCGCAAGCGGACATGCCGACCCCGGAGGCAGCACCCGAGATGCCGGCCTGGGAGGACCCGACACCGGCTCCGGACACGACCGGCGACTCGTGGGCGCCACCGACGACACCGGGTGACGAGACCAGCCGACACCTGGACCCCAGTCCCCCGGCGGAGCCCGTGCCGTTCACCGCGCCCGGCGCCGACGCCACCCCATCGGCCCCGCCCATCGAGGCGCCGACGGCACCCGAGCCGGCACCCCGACCGCCACCGCAGTGGGACCAGGCCCGCAACACCTACATCCAGTGGGAACCGGCCACCCAGCGGTGGCTGCAGTGGGACCAGCCCGGCCAGCGCTGGAAGGACATCGACAGCTGATCAGGCGCCGGGTCCGCTAGAGCCGGTGTTGGTCGAGCATCCCCGGCGTGCGCAGCCGTCGTTCGAGGTGGTGCTCGACCGCCTCGGTGGCGATCGCTCCCACCTCGGCCACCGCCGGTGACGGATCCTCGGCCAGGACCGAGGCCAGCCCCCCGCCGAGCACGGCGCGCAGCAGCCGCAGGGCCTCGGGCGAGACCTTGCGTCCCTGCCGACAGTCCGGACACAGCATCCCGCCAGCGAGCAGGTCGATGGCCACGAGCGGATCGCCGTTCCCGCACGACACGCAGATGTCGACCTCGGGCTGGAAGCCCTCGTGGGCCAGGACCTTGAGGTAGAAGGCGGGGACGACGAGCGGGTTGTCGTTGCGCTCGATCGTCCGGAGGACCCCGACGAGCATCGCGTAGCGCCGTGGGTCGACGTCGCCCTCCATAGCGATCTGGTCGATGACCTCGAGGACGCCGACCGCGGACCCGTAGCGATCGAGGTCGTCGCGGATCGCCCGGAACGTGTCGATCGACTCGACCTGGGTGATCGTGTCGAGGTTGCGACCCTCGTAGAGCTGGAGCTCGACGTGGGAGAGCGGCTCGAGCCGAGACCCGAACTTGCTCTTGGTCTTGCGGACACCCTTGGCGACGGCCCGCACCTTGCCGTGCGCCGCCGTGGCCAGCACCACGATCCGGTCGGCCTCACCCAGCTTGTAGGTGCGCAACACGACGCCCTCGTCGCGGTAGAGACCGCTCATCGCCGGCGAGCGCCCGGTCTCTCAGCCATCGTCGTCGAGTCCACCGAAGCGACGTGTCCGCTCCTGGAACTCGCGCACCGCTTCGAAGAGGTGCTCGCGACGGAAGTCCGGCCAGAGGACCTCGGGGAAGACGAGCTCGCTGTAGGCCAACTGCCACAGGAGGTAGTTGGAGATGCGGTGTTCGCCCGACGTGCGGATCATGAGGTCGGGATCCGGCATCTG
>JBFIHN010000593.1:0-1900 GCA_041601775.1 Acidimicrobiales bacterium | reverse complement strand
CGGGGCCGGAACCGTCTCGACCCGGACGCTCGCCGGCGCCCTGGTCCGACCGTCCGCCGCGATGCTCGAAGAACCCGGTGGTCGCGACTACCTCCAGATCGTGGCTCGACTGGTCCGCGACCCGGCCGCGATGCGCGAACGAGGCATCGCCGACGGCGTGCTCGGACGCTGGGACCGGATCGCGCAGGCCGCCATGCCCGAGGCGACCCTTCCCCTCCACCGTCGCTTCTCCTCGATGCAGCTGTGCTTCCACGAACTCGGACGGCGGGCGGCATCGCGACGCCGAGCGGACCATCGTCTCTTCGTCAGCGATCTCGTCGACCTCGTCGCCGGCGTCTTGGGCGCACCCGTCTCCGAGGAGACGCTCGCGCTGCTCGCGGAGCGGACGACGCCGGGCGACGCGGCAGACGGCACGTCGTCGTGATCCTCGGTTCGTGGTCTCTGGAGGACCACCGGAGGTGGCGCAGGCACGCGGGCAGACGCTCGACACGGTTCGCCCCACCCGGCTGAGGCTTTGGTGGATGATCGACCAAAGCGCCGATACATCCTGAAAAATCGATACCGGTCGGTCCGCCCGATCCGTCCGGGGGCCCGGCCCGCGCGCGCCGGCGCCGATGCCGGTGACGGAGCGCGACGACACGACGACCGGGGAACAGGGTTCGTCGAAACGGTGTTGAACGGAGGTCGAGCGGGGAGGACACTATTCCCGAGGGAGCGCCACCATGACCGACCTCTCCATCGCTTCGGAGCCACTCCTCGGTCTCGACGCGGAGCAGTGCCTCGACCCGCGGATCGTCGGGGGAAAGGCCTCCGCCCTGGCACGAGCCGCCCGAGCAGGACTGCCCGTGCTCGACGCCTTGGTGCTCACGACGGCGTTCACGGCATCCATCGACGGCGGTCGGCCGCTCGCTGGCCAACCGACACTCGACCGGATCATCGAACACTTCGGCGACGTCCCGCTCGTGGTCCGGTCGTCATCGACGGCAGAGGACGGGGCCGACTCGTCGATGGCAGGCCGGTTCGAGTCGGTCCTCGACGTGCGCGGCATCGAGGACCTCACGAATGCCGTCGCACGGGTGCTCGGGTCGCGCGCCCGGGCATCGCTCGGTACCGATCTCGCGCTCGACCACCCGATCGGCGTGTTGGTGCAACCGTTCGTCCCCGCCGAGACCGGAGGCGTCCTCTTCGGCGTCGACCCGGTGTCCGGACGCAGCGACCGGTTGGTGGTCGTCGCCGGCAGCGATCCCGAACAGGTCGTGAACGGACTCGCCGACAGCGTCCGCAACGAGCTCGACCATGCCGGGAAGCGCACGGACGACGGTGACGACGAGACCCTGCCACGCCGCCTCCGCGAACGGCTCGCTGCGCTCGCGGCACGGACCGCCGAGGTGTTCGGCCATCCCCAGGACATGGAGTGGCTGCTCGACGAGGACGGCGACCTACGCCTGCTCCAGAGCCGACCGGTCACGACCGAGATCCGAGGCGTCCCCCAAGGACCGCTCTATGGCCCGGGTCCCGTGGCCGAGACGTTCCCCGACCCACTCCGCCCCCTGGAGCGCGACCTCTGGGTCCCGCCGCTGCAGGAAGCGATGGGCAAGGCGCTGGTGCTCGCCGGCGCGGCGAGCCCCGAGTCGCTCGAGGGGCGCCAGATCGTCGTCGCTCCGGGCGGACGGGTGGCCGTCGACCTCGAGGTGACGGGCCAGGTGACGCAACGAAAGCGACGCCTGCTCCGCCTCCTCGACCTGCGCCCGGGTGTCGCCAACGTCCGGTCGGCATGGCGAGTCGGCAGGCTGCGTGCCGCGCTGCCCGACATCGCGATGGACGTGATCGACCGGACCGACACCGAACTGCGCGGGGTGGTCGACGTCGCCACGCTCACCGATCGCCAGCTCGTCGCGCT
>JBFIHN010000592.1:0-1907 GCA_041601775.1 Acidimicrobiales bacterium | reverse complement strand
TGCCTGCTGGCGCTCCCGCCGGTGATCATCGCCAGCCGCAAGTTCCAGCGCGACTCGAACATCGCCTACCTCGACGTCCGCGACGGGATCGGCGCCACGCTGTCGCAGCTCCAGGAGGGCATCTCGGGGGTGCGCGTCGTCCAGGCCTTCGCCCGCGAGGACGTCGAGTCCTCCCGGTTCGAGCGCCGGAACCGCCGCCTCTACGACGCCCACATGAAGTCGGTGAAGATCTCCGCCTGGTACCTGCCGATCATCGAGATCGCCGGTCTGGGGACCACGGCCGCCGCGGTGGGCGTGGGCGGTTGGTGGGTCCACCAGGGCGACCTGACGATCGGCACGGTCACGTTCTTCGTGCTCACCCTGTCGAACCTGTTCGAGCCGATCCAGCAGCTCAGCCAGCTGTTCAACATGGTGCAGTCCGCCGGTGCCGGGTTGAAGAAGGTCTACGAGCTCCTCGACACCGACGTCGACGTGCCCGAACGCCAGGGTGCCGTCGACCTCCCGGCGCGTGGCGCGATCGAGGTCCGCGAGGTGTCGTTCTCCTACCTCGACGGCACCGAGGTCCTCGCCGGGGTCACCCTGACGATCGCCGCCGGCGAGCGGATCGCCCTCGTCGGCCCCACGGGTGCCGGCAAGTCGACCCTCGCCAAGTTGATCGCCCGTTTCTACGACCCCACCGCCGGGAGCATCTCGGTCGGGGGCGTCGATCTCCGCGACGTCACCTCGTCGTCGTTGCGGCGGACCATGGCCGTCGTGCCCCAGGAGGGCTTCTTGTTCAACGGCACGTTGCTCGACAACATCCGCCTCGCCCGTCCCGACGCGTCCGACGACGAGGTCGCCCTGGCCATGGCGAGCATCGGCATCCTCGATCGTTTCGCCGACCTCCCCGACGGCCTCCACACCGAGGTCCGGGAGCGGGGGAGCCGGTTCTCCGCCGGCGAGAAGCAACTCGTGTCGTTGGGCCGGGCCGCGCTCGCAGCACCCGAGATCCTGGTGCTCGACGAGGCGACCTCGTCCCTCGACCCCGGTACGGAGGCCGTGGTCGAACAGGCGATGGAACGCCTGGCCGAGGGACGCACCACGATCGTCATCGCCCACCGACTCACCACTGCGGCACGAGCGGACCGGGTCGCCGTCGTGGCCGGCGGCCGTCTTGCCGAGGTGGGTACGCACGACGAGTTGATCGCCAGGGACGGGGCCTACGCAGCCTTGTTCGCGGCCTGGGCGGGCGGACAGCCGGTCTGAGCGGACCCGGCGTGGGTTCGGGCCGTCCGAATTAGTAAGCTGCCCATAGGAGAAATCCCTGCCCGCACGCGATTCCTACGCCTGGAGGCCCCCGTGGCCGTCACTGATCTCGATCTCGGCAAGTACAAGCTCGGCTGGTCCGACGAAGAGGACTACGTCTTCAAGCCCAAGAAGGGCCTGAACGAGGACATCATCCGCGAGATGTCGTGGATGAAGGGCGAGCCGGACTGGATGATCAACCTCCGGATGAAGTCCTACGCCCACTTCCTCAAGCGGCCCATGCCGTCGTGGGGCGGCGACATGTCGGAGATCTACTTCGACGACATCTTCTATTACATCAAGCCGACCGACCATCAGGTCGACGCGTGGGACGAACTGCCCGACTCGGTCAAGGACACCTACGAGAAGTTGGGCATCCCCGAGGCCGAGCGCAAGTACCTGGCCGGCGTCACCGCCCAGTACGAGTCCGAGGTCGTCTACCACAAGAACCGTGAGGACCTGGAGAAGCAGGGCGTCCTGTTCACCGACATGGACACCGCGCTGCGCGAGTACCCGGAGCTGGTGAAGCAGTACTTCGGCAAGACGATCCCGCCGAACGACAACAAGTTCTCCGCCCTCAACACCTCGGTCTGGTCGGGTGGCTCGTTCATCTACGTCCCGCC
>JBFIHN010000591.1:0-1908 GCA_041601775.1 Acidimicrobiales bacterium | reverse complement strand
GCGACCACGGAGAACGTCTCGGACGTACTGCTGACGACGAGGGCGGTGCCCGCCTGCAGGATCGACGCGACATCCGCCTTGGGAAGGGCGCCGCGGAACGTGCAGGACGAACCGAGGTCCAACTCGGTGGCGAGATGCTCGAGTGCCTCGGCCTCGGGCCCGTCGCCGACGACGTCGAGCGCGACGTCGGGGTGGGTGTGGTGGAGCATGGCCAGCGCACGAAGGACGACGTCGAAGCGCTTCCGTGCGATCAACTTTCCGACGACGACGAAGCGTGGTGGGAGCGTCCGTCCGGTGAGCGCGGGTCGGAATGTCGCTTCGTCGACGGCGTTCTGCACGACCTCGATGGTCGCCTCCGGCGCCAGGTCACCGATGGCGGCAGCGAGGCTGGGGCCGACGGGGAGCACGAGGTCGGCACGGTCGTAGGCCCGACCCGCCAGGTGGAGCTCGCGTGGCGTGAGGTCGTCCGTCCCCGGGAGGAGCGCGGTCCAGTGTTCGGTCGCGATCACCGGGCGGCGCAGCACGCGGCCCAGCATCGTCGCGGGAACCGAGGTCCGCAGTGTGTGGCTGTGGAGGATGTCGGGTCGGCGCCGACCGCCGAGCCGTGTCCACGCTCGGACGATGCCGACCAGGAGCCACAGCGGGGCCAGGCGTCCCGGGGCCACTCGCAGGCGGACTGCGGGCACCGCTTCGTTCGGGAGCGGCTCGGTGGAGAACGTCCGCCGGATCGACGCGTCGCCCCACTTCACGTGGACGAGCACGCCGTCGCTGACCCGGGACGCGGCGCGGACGTGCTCGCGCACGAACGTTCCGGTCGTGTCGCCGTCGCCCTCCGGGAGCCAGGCCGTGAGATGGAGGACCCTCGGGGCGGTGTTGGTGTCGGCCGGCACGGTCAACGACCGGAGGTGAGTTCGTCGATCACGGAGCGGGCCCGCGCCGTCCAACTGTGGAGGTCGCGGCCAGCGGCGACGCTCGACGCGAGCGCCGTTCGTCGATCGAGGTCTTGTGTGAGTTCGTCGAGGAGACCGCCCAAGGACTCGTCGCGACCGATGGTGAGCCCGATCCCGAGTTGTTGCACGAGGTCCCCGATCGCCGTTCGGCGGTCCACGACGACCGGAACGCCGTGCGAGACGGCTTCGAAGACCTTGATGGGGATGGCGAACTCCCGATTCGGGTGCGGCCCGAGGACCGCGAGTGCCAGATCGGCCTCGCGGTAGAGCGCTCGGAGGCCCGGTCCCTCCTCGTGGACCACTCGACAGTTCGTCGGGACGTCGGTCAGGTGCCCTCGCTCCTCCGGACGGCAGCAGACGGTGAGCGCGAGGCCGTCCCGGCCGCGTACTGCATCGAGGATTCGGTCGAGGGCGTACACGGGTGGTGTGACGCCGCCCACGTACAGGAGCCGGGAGCGGTCGGCGGACCCGGGGCTCGGCAGTTCGTTCGAGGTCGCACCGCCGGGAGGGAGCGGCACGACCCGAAGGGTCCTGTGGACGCGGCGCGGAAGTCGGGCCGACATGGCCTGCGACGGGACGAAGAGCACGTCGACGCCCCGGCGGTAGGCCTCGAGGTCGAAGTGGTAGAAGGCCTTCGCCACGGTGCGTCTGGGCAGCGTGGTCGCCGTGTCGTAGTCGTCGAAACGCCAGTAGATGTCGCGGTAGAAGACCCCGACCGAGACGCCCGCCTGGCGCATCGAGCGGAAGAAGCCGGCGTCGAGGAAGGGGTGGCGGGGGAGGTGGTTCGCATCGCTGAGCGCATTGGGGGTGGTGGCGGACTCCCCGTAGACGAAGTCGAAACGGCGTCCCTTTGCGATCTCGTCCTTCACGTGGCGGGCGGATCGAGCACGCTGGCTCGACTCGCCGGTCACCTGCACGACCTCGTAGCCGAGTTCCTCGAAGGCACGGAGCATCTGCG
>JBFIHN010000590.1:0-1923 GCA_041601775.1 Acidimicrobiales bacterium | reverse complement strand
TAGGCCTGGGAGCCGTACATGGGGATCGTGGGGAAGTACCCGACGGTCTGGAGGTCGCGGGCGAGGTTGGACATGCCGGTGATCTCGAGCGTGGTGACGAGGATGTCGACACCGGCGTTCTTCACGTTCTGGGCGACGCCGGCGTAGTTGGTCTCGGTCACGGCGACCTCGGCGTCGAGCACCACCGGGACACCGGCCGCCTCGTAGTCGGCGCGATAGTCCGCAGCACGAGCCTTGGCCGCCGCCTGCGCGGGATAGACGATTCCCGCCTTCGAGACGCCATCGACCTCCTTGAAGTAGCGGAAGATCGCCGCGGCGTTGTTGCCCTTCACCGACGGATCGAGCGGCAGGGTCGGGAAGTTGTTCGGCGCCGAGATCATCGCATCGCTGATCGCCAGCCCGGTGTAGACGATGTTCGTGCCTTCGATCGACTGCGCGGCACCGTCGTCGACGACGGTCGTCCCTCCGACGAAGCCCATGACCTGCTCCTTGAGCTTGTCGTGCTCCGACTTGCTGGTCCCGGACTGGAGGCGATCGTCCGCGGTGACCAACGTCAGCTTGCGACCGCAGACGCCGCCGGTGGCGTTCACGAAGTTCACGTAGGCCTTGACCGCGTTGACACCGGTCTGCCCGAAGCCGGGGATCGGCCCGGAGATGGTCGAGACGTTGCCGATCTTGATCTCGGTCTCGGTCACCCCGACGTCGCTGGCACCGCCACCGCCGCACGATGCCCCGCCGGCGGCACCCGGGTCGACGGTACCGGCACCGGTACCACCATCGCTCGGAAGGGCGATCGCCCCCTCGGAGGAGCCCGACGAGCGGTCGCCACCACGGACGACCGTCGCCATCGTGGTCGTGGTGGTGGCGCCATCGACGCCCGGGACGACGACCACGCCGCCGGCATCGGTCGTCGCCTCGCCGGCGTTGGCGACCAGTGCTGCTCGTTGCTCGTCGGTCAGACGGGATCCGCACGCAGCGATGAGGAAGACCCCCACGAACAGTGCGATGGCGTTACGGCGCATGGATCTGCGTTTCCCCCTCATCGGAACGCCCGGATTCCGGCGTTCGCATACTTCGTCTCCGCGAGGGCGCCGCGACAAATCGGACTCCCCAGACATCGCAACCATATCTGACGCACTGTCAGATATGGTTGCGCCACGTCACGCTCCTCCGGACGCCGACACGCGAGAGGATCCCTGTGCAGATCGCCTACACCCCGGAACAGGAAGCGCTTCGCCACGAACTGCGGTCCTACTTCGCCGAACTCATGACGCCAGAGGTCGCGGCCGAGGTCGCGCGGGGCGAGACCGGCGGCCCTGCGTGTCTGGCGGCCACCCGCACGATGGGTGCCGACGGATGGCTCGGACTGGGATGGCCGGTCGAGTACGGGGGACAGGGCAAGGGCGAGGTCGAGCAGTTCATCTTCTTCGACGAGGCCTGGCGATCCCAGGCGCCCATCCCGTTCCTGTCGATCAACACGGTCGGCCGCACGATCATGGAATTCGGTACGGAGGCCCAGAAGACCTACTTCCTGCCCAAGATCCTTGCCGGCGAGCTCCACTTCTCCATCGGCTACACCGAGCCGTCCGCGGGCACCGACCTGGCATCGCTGCGCACGACGGCGGTCAAGGACGGCGACGAGTGGGTCATCAACGGCCAGAAGATCTACACGAGCCTCGCCAGCTACGCCGACTACATCTGGCTGGCCGCCCGTACCGACCCCGACGCCCCCAAACACGCCGGGATCACGATCTTCGCCGTGCCCACGACCGATCCGGGTTTCTCGATGACCAAGATCGACACGATGGTCAACGCGTCGACGTTCAACACCTACTACGACGACGTGCGCGTGTCCGACGCCGACATCGTCGGCGAAGTGCACGGTGGCTGGACCCTCATCACCAACCAGTTGAACTACGAGCG
>JBFIHN010000589.1:0-1939 GCA_041601775.1 Acidimicrobiales bacterium | reverse complement strand
CGTCGACAGGTCGACGGTCGAGCCTGGGGCGATGCGATGCGGGTTCACCGCGCCGAACCTAGGACCTCGTGCGGACCCGCAGCTCGGCGAGCGGGGAGTTCGACAGCTGCGAACTCGACGTCGGAGGCGTCGGGGGCCGACGCCCACGACGTCGAGAATGGGGTGGGAGGCTGGTGCAGCGAGACATGCCGGATCTTCGGTCCGTGTGTCGAGTGCAGGCCGGCTGCCGAACTCAGCGAGCGGTGAGCGCCGCGATAGTCGCCACCGTGGCGAGCCCCGCAGCCCCGCGCCGGCGGGCGCCGCGGACGAAGCGGTCGCCGCGACCACCGATCGACAGGAACGACCAGCGGGAGAGCAGGCTGCCGGCGGACCCGACCGAGAGGATGCTGCCGGCGGACCCGACCGAGAGGATGCTGCCGGCGGACCCGACCGACAAGATGCTGCCGGCGGACCCGAACGACAAGATGCTGCCGACGGAGCCGACCGAGAGCAGACTCCGCGACGACGCGGCACTGAGCGCCGACGCGTGGGACCGGATCGAGAGCACCGTGTCGGCGTTGTCGAGCGCATCCATCCACTTCATGGCGCTGACGATAGCGTCGCCGGTGATGGCCTCGTCTGGAACCACGTTGCGTCCCAGCCTGCGTCGCAGGGCGCCGGGGACCCGCAACGAGCGAGCGCTCTGGGAAGACGGCCACGACGTGGTGGTGGGGATCGACGAGGTCGGTCGCGGCGCCTGGGCCGGACCGTTGACGCTCGGGGCGGTGGTGATCCCGAAGGAGAAGCGGCTCACCAAGGTCCGCGATTCGAAGATGCTGACCGAGGTCGAGCGCGAGCGGATGTTCGGGCGCATCGTGGAGTGGAGTGATGCGTTCGCCGTCGGACACGCCAGCGCCGACGAATGCGACGAACTCGGCATGTCGGCGGCACAGAAGCTGGCCGCCCGACGGGCGATCGATGCGCTCGGGGTGCAGCCCGACCGCGTGTTGCTCGACGGCAACTGGGACTTCGTCGGCGGTGACTCGGTGCCCGCCGCCGCGGTGCGCAAGATCGTCAAGGGGGATGCCACGTGCTTGTCGATCGCTGCAGCGTCGATCGTGGCCAAGGTCACCCGCGATCGCATGATGCGGGCGGCCGCCGACGACCACCCGTGGTACAGCTTCGAGACCAACAAGGGCTACCCGTGTCCACGCCACAAGACCGCACTCGCCGGCGTGGGCCCGTCGGCCATCCACCGCCGCAGTTGGGTGTTCATGGAACACCTTCCCTGGCCTGGCGCGGTACGAGCAGTGCCGCGACACCTGCGGCCCGACGAGAACCAAGGAACGTTGTTCACATGAGCACGACACCGGAGCGACAGGCCGTCGAGTTGTCGCGCCTCCTCGACGACCTCTCGCGCCTGCGCCTCCCCGCCGCGGACTGGGAGGCGGTCGAAGCCGACCTCGGCGCGGTCCCCGCAGGATCCGACGAGGTGGTCGAACGTGTGTCGCAGATCGCGTTCGAGGCCAACGTGCAGGGCCGATTCCACGGCGGTCGTGCGCCCAGCTCGCTCCCACCGACGAAACAGACGTCGGCACTGCCGTGGGTCGGTTTGTTCTGTGCGCTCCTGCTGCTGGCGGTGGGCGGCGCGCTCGGCGGTGGGGTGGTCCTGTTGGTCGTCGCCGCGCTCGCCGTCGGTGTGTTCGTGGTCGCGTTCGCCGGATCGCGGGTGGCGCATCGGTCGCGGTCCGGCGAGGACGACGAACCGGTCGTGCCCGCGGTCGCCGCCCCGTCGACGGTCGTGGCCGAGATCTCCCGCCTTCGTCCCTAGACAACCCCGGCCAGGAGCGGCCGCGGCGAGAGCTTGACAGATAATCTTGTCAAGCGCGACAGTCGGAGACATGCCCGCCGTCGCCGTCCTCGACGATCCCGGCGCAGCGACCGCAGCCCTCGACCCGTT
>JBFIHN010000588.1:0-1940 GCA_041601775.1 Acidimicrobiales bacterium | reverse complement strand
AGCGCTTCCACCTGGGCCACGGCCGCGTCGAGGTGTTCTGTCGTCGGGAGCTGCGCGAGCCGCGTGGCGAGCCTGTCGAGTTGTGCCGCCGAGGCGGTCGAGGCGATCCGCTCGTCGAGCGCGTGGAGGTCGGTCGCCGAGGTGAATGTCTCGAGGTGCTCGCCGATGGCCAGGGCCGTCATCTCGGGCACGGCGTCGAGCTTGGCGCGCAGGACGCCGAGTTGGTCGGCGTTGGCGAGTCGGGCCAGCTCGCCGATCACCCGGTCGGCCGCGCTCGCGACCTGGACGTCGACTGTGGCCCGGATCTCTTCTGCGGTCGGGCCGGAGGGGCGGTCGGCCAGGATGTCGAGCACGTCACGCAGCCGTTCGACGTCGTGTGTGGTCGCGGCGTCGACCCCGGCGATCTCCCGGGACAGCGCGTCGATGCTCTGGTGGATACGGGACTGGGCTGCCGTCAGTGCGTCGACGTGGTGTGCGAGCCGGTCGTGCCCATCGGTCGTGGCGATCCGCTCGTCGAGGGCGGAGATCTGCGCGCCGGTCGCGACGCTCGTCCGCAGCGCGTCGATGTCCGAGCGGGTCGACAGCTCGGACACCTGCCCACGGATCTCGGTCAACAGGTCGCACACCGTCTCGTGCAGCTCGGTCGTGTGGCGTCGGGACTCGACCGGCAGTGCCTCGATCCTGGCGGCGACCTCGGTGATCGCCTGCTGCGCGGCATCGACCTGTTCGGTGCGAGCGCTGTCGGCGAAGTCGTTGCGCAGGGCGCGCAGCTCGGACAGCAGCTCGTTGGTGCCCGTGCGATCCTCGATCGCGCTGAGGAGGAGTTGCGACTCGGCCGACGTCACCGGCTCCGGCCGGTCGGTCAGCGTCTGCAGGATCTCGTCGATCTGGTCGAGACGCTTCTCGAGCGTCGAGGGGACGGTCTCCCGGTCGCGACGTTCGCTCCGGATCAACCGGAGCTGTTCCGCCATCCACAGGTCGAGGGCCGCCGTGGTGTCCTGCCCCGTCGACTGGACCTCATCGAGCATGCTCGTCGCGAACTCGTTCAGCTGGTCTCCCAGCGAGGTCAGCGCGCGTTCGAGTGACTCCTGACGTCGGGCGATCCGCTCCGTGTTGTCCTGCGTTTCCTCTCGGAGTTGTGCGATCGAATCGAGAAGCTCGTCGACCTGGAGTTCGCTCATTCGTGTCCTTCGGATGTGCCCAGTGCCGTCGATATCGTACTGGTCAGCACATATGCCCCTTGCCCCTGGCCGGGCGGTCTGCCCACGCAACCCGCAGACCTACACTGTGTGCGCCGAAGTGGCGGTCGATGGCAACTGGCGGGAGAGACGTGAAGAAGTGCTGGGCCAGGACCGATCGGACGCTGCGACGCCTCCCGGGGTGCGGGGCATGACCAGCCACGTCGAACCCGACGAGTCCGCCCGTTCGATCGGTGCTCGCGCCGTCAGCGCCGGGATGTGGTCGGCGTTCGAGAGCTGGGGTTCCAAGGCCGCGGCCACCGTGGTCTTCATCGTTCTCGCACGTCTGTTGGCCCCCGAGGACTTCGGTCTCGTCGCCCTCGGCCTCGTCGTGGTCACGCTGGCGCAGACACTCGTCAAGGCCGGCCTGGCCGAGGCCGTCGTGCAGCGCAAGGACCTCACGGTCGACCACGTGCGAGCATCGTTCTGGACCAGTTCGTTGCTGGGCCTGACGCTCGCCGCGATCGTCTTCTTCGCTGCTCCCGCCATCGGTTCGGTGTTCTCCGAGCCGAAGCTGACGCCGCTCGTACGGGTGTTGTCGCTCAACTTCGTGCTCTTCGGTCTGTCGGCCGCATCCCAGGCGCTGTTGCAGCGGAAGTTGGAGTTCCGGGCGATCGCCATGCGATCGGTCCTCGGATCGCTCGTCGGCGGGGCCGCGGGCATCGGCGCAGCACTGGCAGGGTGGGGGGCCTGGGCGTTGGT
>JBFIHN010000587.1:0-1960 GCA_041601775.1 Acidimicrobiales bacterium | reverse complement strand
GACACCACGAAGGCGTCCTGCGCTTCGCCACCGCACAACTCCGTGCCGAGCCGGGATCCGCGATCGTGCCGTTCGACCCGCCGGCCGAGGACGTCGATCGCATCGCGGCCTTCGGCGCGGCCGCCGATCGGCTCTATGAGGAACTGCTCGTCGTCGACCCTGCCGAGCACCGTCCCAACTGGGCGGGCGCGGAACGATCGGCGTTCTGGTTCCGGCGGATGGCCCAGGAGGCGGCCGTCCACCGCTGGGACGCCCAGGCTGCCTACGCGAGCCCGACGCCGATCGACGTCGGCCTGGCGATCGACGGCGTCGAGGAGATGGCCGACACGTTCCTGCCCCATGCCAAGCGGCGCGGCATCACCGGCGACGGCGAGACCGTGCACCTCCATGCGACCGACACCGACCTGGCCGAGGGCGCTGGCGAGTGGATGTTCACCTTCACGTCCGAGGGCGTCGACGTGGCGCACACCCACGGCAAGGGCGACATGGCCGTCCGTGGCTCGGCCTCGGATCTGTTGTTGTTCGTGTGGAATCGCCGTCCGGTCGACGTCGAGACCTTCGGCGACACCGATGCCCGGACCTGGTGGCCGTCGCGGGTCCGGATCTGAGCTAGACGCTGGGCCCCTCGGCCCGGACCTTCTCGACGTCGGCCACGGCCACCCGCAGTGCCTCGATCCACTCGGCCTCGTTGGCGCCGACCAACTTGACGCACCAGGCCAGCGCCTCGGACCGCGAGCGGGCGATCCCGGCATCGATCAAGGTGTCGAGCACCTGCCGCTCGTCGAAGAGCAGACGGGTCATCACCGGGACGTTGGCGACGGTGAAGCGCCGTTCGAGGCCGTGGCATCGCGCGCCCCAGGAGACCTTCTTGCCGAAGAGGTGCTCGGCTTCGTTGGCGATGACGATGCGCCGCTCGCGGGTGTCCTCCCGGAAACCGTTGATCCGGGCCGAGGCCGCCACCCGCCGGGCGTCGTCGCCGTCGTCCTTGCCGAGCTTGGGCGTGGCCAGGGTGCCCAGGACCAGGATCTCTTCCTTGTCGGTCCGGACCTCGAGCTCGGTGAACCAGGCGTCGTCCACCCGTCCGTGGAACCAGCCGGCGATGTCCGTGGATGAAGGCATGATTACATCATTACACCTGAGCACGGATTGGGCAATGGTGCCGTGGCATGCTGGCTCGATGACTGCTCCCGCGGCCGATCCCGACCTGCTCACGTGGGCAGTTGACCTCACCAAGGAGGCCGGCCGACGCACCTTGACCCGCTTCCGGGCCGACGACCTGGCCATCGAGTCGAAGGGCGACGGCACGCCGGTCACCGAGGCCGACAAGGACGCCGAGTCCTACATCCGCGCCGAGTTGGCCGCCGCACACCCCGGCGACGCCATCCTCGGTGAGGAGGAGGGGGCGGCCGACGGCACCTCCGGGCGACGCTGGGTCATCGACCCGATCGACGGCACCAAGGCGTTCATGCGCGGCGTCCCGCTCTACACCGGTCTCACGGCCCTCGAGGACGAGCACGGCTGGCTGGTCTCGGTCGTCAACATGCCGGCGATCGGTGAGTGCGTGTACGCCGGCCGTGGCCTGGGCTGTTTCCAGGACGACCGCCACGGCGAAGGCCGCCCCGCCCACGTCGGCGCCCGGTCCGAGACGCCGTTCATGATGGCCTCGGGCTACACCCGCTGGGACGAGACCGCGCTGCTCAACGTCAAGCGGGCCGGATGGGCCCTACGCACGTGGGGTGACGGCTTCGGCTACGCCCTCGTGGCGACCGGACGCGCCGACGCCATGGTCGACCCCGCGGCAGCGCTCTGGGACGTCGCACCCATGCCGCTGATCATGGCCGAGGCCGGCGGCCGCTTCACCGCCATCGACGGTGGCGAACTCGACACCAGCGACCCCCTGGCCGCCAGCGGGGTCGCGACCAACGGCGAAGGCCACGAGGAGCTCCTGTCGCTGCTCGTT
>JBFIHN010000586.1:0-1961 GCA_041601775.1 Acidimicrobiales bacterium | reverse complement strand
GTGTTCGGCGCGCTGGGCATCCTCGCCGGCGTCGTGCAGGCGCTGCAGACCGGCGAGGGCTGCCAGCTCGAGATCGCCCAGTCCGACGCGGCCGCCTCCATGGACTGGTTCCGTTCGGAGACCTACAAGGCCTACGAGCGTCCCGAGTCCGAGGTCACCGGAAACAAGGCCGACGACTACGAGCGTCGTGCCCCCGGCACCGCCGGCATGAAGGGTGGCGTGCGCTACTCGATCTACGAGTCGAGCGACGGCCACATCATCTTCATGTCGTCCGAGCAGGCCTTCTGGAAGAACTTCTGCGTGGCCATCGGCCGACCCGAGCTGTTCGAGCAGTGGCCGGGCAGCCAGTACGCCGACCATGCTCGTGGCAACCGCGAGCTCCAGGCGATCCTGGCCGAGGTGTTCAAGACCAAGTCCACGCTCGACTGGACCTACTTCGGCGACGAACACAACGTGCCCATCGCCCCGGTGCACACGCCCGGGACGCTGGCCGACGACCCGCAGTTCCAGGACCGGCTCGGGTTCCTCCCGGCCAGCGAGCACGGCGCCGACATGTTGCCGACGCCGATCAAGATCGTCGGCCAGGAGCTGGCGCCGCCCCGCAAGGCACCGACCGTCGGCCAACACACAGACGAGGTCCTGCGAGACCTCCTCGGCAAGACCGACGACGAGATCGCGGCCCTCAGGACCAACGGCACCACCGCCTGACCCACCACCCCAAGCCACCGTTCTGGTGAACAACGGCGTCATCTGGTGGTCACGAGTGATCACCAGAACGGAGGTCGGGGGTCGGGGGTCGGGGTTCGGGTCAGTGGAGGGCGGTGGCGGTCCGGCCGAACCGGTCGAGCGACGACGGGTCCTTCGCGAAGAACTCCTCGGCGAAGTAGAGGATCAGCCGATCGGCGACGCCCTCGTACTTCTCGCCGAGCGCGTCGGCGAGCCCGTCCCACGTCGACTCGACCGTGAAGTGCTGGAGCATGTCGTCGGTGATGAGCGACGCCATGCCCATCAGGTCACCGGCCTTGAGCTTGTCGTTGAGCGCCGAGGACGTGCCCTCGAACCCCAACATGTCGAACAGGAACGAATAGTTCTTCGTCGAGCCGTAGAAGCCGAGCTGGAACCGGGCCCGGTCGCGCCACGGTGACCGTTCCTCGTCGCTGTCGCCCACGATGGTGAAGACGGGGACCGACAACGTGAGGTCGTCGACCGATCGTCCCGCGCCGTCGGCGCCGTCGCGCAGGCCCGGGAGCAGTCGCTCGTCGAGGTAGGGACGGGAGTGGAACGGATGGACGTGCACGCCGTCGGCCACGGCCCCGGCCATGCGGACCATCCACGGCCCGACGGCGGCGACGTCGACCGGTGGGTCTGCCGCGTCGATCGGACCCGGCGACCACATCGCCGGCAGCAACGACAGTTCGTGGTACTCGCCGTCGAACGCGAGCGGCTCGGTGCCGCGGAAGGCCGGGAAGATCGCCTTCACGGCCTGGACGTACTCGCGGATGCGGGGACCGGGCGGGTCGAACTCGACGCCGTAACGCCGCTCGATGTGGGCGCGGACCTGGGTGCCGAGGCCCAGACGGAACTTCCCCTCGGTGAGGTCCTGCAGCTCCCACGCCACCTTCGCGGTCACCATCGGGCTGCGCGGGAACGCCACCGCGATGCCGGTCGAGTACTCGAGCGACGGCGCAGCGAGGGCTGCGGCGGCGACCGACAGGTAGGCGGTCCGTCCGGACTCGACGAAGACCATCCCATCGAGTCCTGCGGCCTCGACGGCGCGGGCGAAGTGCTGGACATCGGGGAGCTTGCGGCCGGCGGCCATGACATGGAGTTCCATGTCCGGAGTCTGCCGTGTTCCACCTGGCTGCGTTGGGCCCGGTGACGCCCTAGGCCCGTTCGCGGACCCGCTCGCCATCCGACGGGTTCCAGCTGCGGATCACCATCTTGTCGCCCTCGACCGTGGC
>JBFIHN010000585.1:0-1970 GCA_041601775.1 Acidimicrobiales bacterium | reverse complement strand
CTCGACACCCCCATCGACGAGGACGACACGGCGGTCATCTTCTACTCGTCGGGCACGACGGGGAAGCCGAAGGGGATCATGTCGACGCATCGCAACATGGTCGCCAACCTGCAGAACACGATCTTCAACTCCGTCGCCGGCTCGATGCTCGGCGGTGGCGCCATCCCCGACGGCAGCGACGGGCAGACGGTCTCCCTGTTCACCTCTCCCCTCTTCCACGTCTCGGGCTGCCATTCGACGCTGGTCGTCGGCATGATCGCCGGCCTGAAGCTCGTGATGCCGGTGGGGAAGTTCGAACCCCAGGACGCCCTGCGGATCATCGAGGACGAGAAGGTCAACGTGTGGGCCACCGTCCCGACCATGATCTGGCGGGTCTGCGAGTACCCCGATCGCCACGACTTCGACACGTCGTCGGTGACGTCGGTCGCGTTCGGTGGATCGCCGTCGGCGGAGGAACTGCAGCGCAAGATCCGCGAGACGTTCCCCAACGTGAAGACGACGTCGAACGCGTACGGCCTCACGGAGTCGTCCTCGGTGGCGACGGTCAACACCGGCGAGGGCGCCGTCGCGAAGCCCACCTCGGTCGGACCGCCGGTCCCCACCGTCGAGATCCAGGTCATCGACGCCATCGGTGAGGCGCTCCCGGCCGGTGACGTCGGCGAGATCTGCATCAAGGGCCCGATCATCATGAAGGGGTACTGGAACAAGCCCGACGCCACGGCCGAGACGCTGGTCGACGGATGGCTCCGCACCGGCGACATCGGCTACGTCGACGACGAGGGCTTCGTGTTCATCACCGACCGCAAGAAGGACATGATCATCCGCGGCGGCGAGAACATCTACTGCGTCGAGATCGAGGAGCGGCTCGTCGGTCACCCGGAGATCGCCGACGCCGCCGTCTACGGCGTGCCCCACCCCGAACTGGGCGAAGAGGTCAAGGCCACCGTCCAACTCGAAGCCGACGCATCCCTCACCGAGGCAGAGGTGAAACAGTGGGTCGCCGAAGGCCTCGCCAACTTCAAGGTCCCGGCCTACCTCGACCTCACGACCGACAAGCTCCCACGCAACGCGTCGGGCAAGCTGCTCAAGAACGTGCTGCGTGGCGAGGGCGTCGTGAGCTTCGAGGAGACGATGTGAACATGCGCAGGCTGCTGATGGTGGGGGCGATCACCCTCGCTGCCGCGGCCTGTGGTGGCGAGCCGGCAGCCGACTCGGTGGCGAAGGCCATCGCCACCGACCTCCGTTCGCAGGAGGCCTTCGCCGCCGACATCTCCGAGGACGAGGCTCGCTGCGTCGGTGACGGCATCGTCGCCGACCTGGGCGTCGACGACGCACGGACGCTCGGACGGGAGGGCGTGAGCGCCGACGACGAGGAGCAGAGCTTCGTACTCGCGTCGCTCACCGACGACGACGTCGCGGCAATCGGCCGGGCGATGGAGACGTGCGTCGACGGTCTCGACGCCATCGTCGTGGACCTGATCGCCACCGGCATCCTCGAGGCCCCCGACGACGACTTCCCGATCACCGACGACGAAGCCGAGTGCGTCGGCGAGTCCGTCGCCGAGGCAGTGCCGTTCGGCCGACTGTTGGCCATCGGGCTCGAGGGCGGCGGGACCGACGACCTCGGCGAGCTGTCCGATGACGAGGCCCTCGCGTTCGGCGCGGCCTTCTCGGCGTGCGTCGACGTCCGGACGATCCTCCTCGACCAGGTCCGCTCCAGCGGTGCCGATGCCCTGGTGGTCGGGTGCCTCGACGGCCAGATCTCCGACGAGGCGATCGAGCGGTTGTTCGTCGACACCTTCGCCGGCAACGAGGCCTCGGCCGAGGGCGCCTTCGCCGAGGCGATCGACGCCTGCACCTGATCGACGGAATACGGGCGCGCCGCAACGGTTGGCACACCCATGGCCTACGAAGCGATGACCAGCGACGAGACCCGGGCGTTCGTGCGCGCCACGCCGGCCCGCACCGTG
>JBFIHN010000584.1:0-1972 GCA_041601775.1 Acidimicrobiales bacterium | reverse complement strand
GGCCGCCTCGGCGACCTTGGTCCCGAGCATGGCCCGGTTCCGGTGTACGTCGGATCCATGGGCGACGATGCTGTAGGGAAGGCCCGTCAGGCGGCCGATCGACCACGCGGCGAAACCGGCGTGGGTCGCGAAGTGCGCGTGTACGTGCTCGACCTGATCCTTCGTGAACTCCTCCGCGATCTCACAGATCCGCGGCAGGAGCGCCAGGTCCTTGAGGAGGAATGGCGGATGACGAAGCGTGTCGCGGACCAGACGGCCCACGATGCCGAGCAGGACGCGTGGCTGTCGCCGGGCGGTCCGCCCGAACGCTGCCCACGCCGATCGACCCCAGGGAGCCCCGAATCGGGCCCGGGCGACCAACGGGACCGCGTCGGGCTGATGGGGACCGGGTTCCTCCCGCAGGAGCGGATGGACCTGGACGCAGAGGCCGAGCGCCTCGAGGGCGACGATCTCGTTGACGACGAACGTCTCGGTGAACTTGGGGAACCTCGACACCACCAGACCGACGCGCATCCCGGCGACGCCGAGCGCCTCACCGACCGGCGACGGCGTGCCGGTCACCGGGCCTGCGCACCGACTTCGTCATCGGCATCGACGTCCACGCCGAGCTCGTCTCGATTCGGGCCACGATCGCTC
Organism: Acidimicrobiales bacterium; assembly: GCA_041601775.1. GTDB lineage: Bacteria > Actinomycetota > Acidimicrobiia > Acidimicrobiales > Salinilacustritrichaceae > Salinilacustrithrix. The sequence goes on along the minus strand of JBFIHN010000584.1, from coordinate 1,336 downwards.
GCGTGCCCCGTCGCATCCCCCGTCGCGTAGGGCGACAGCACCGGGCGACGGCTCGACCGGCCCCGGAGGCGCCTGCTCAGCCCCTTCGTGGGTCCGCGCGGTGCCGTCTCGATCTCGATGACCCCCGTCGGCACGACATCGAGCGCCGCGAGCACGGCCAGCACCCGGTCGAAGTACCGCTTGTGGGTCCGGTTGCGGCGCACGAGGAGCGTGGTGCGGTCGGCCACCACGGCGGACGAGACGCTCAGCGGCGACTCCCCGACGGGCGGGGTCAGGACGAAGAGCACCTCGCCGTGGGTGACGAGGTCGCTGGCCCGCTGCAGTCTGGCCATCCCGCCATCGGCGATCTCGCCGCCGACCGAGCCGAAGAACCGCACGCTCCCGCCACCGGGAAGCAACCAACCGACGGTGCGCCCCTCGCGGACGATGGGTTTGGCGTGGGGACCGAGGATCGTGGTGACGAACGGGGGATCGTCGTCCCGCCCGTCGCCGGCGACCATGCCCATGAGGATGCCGAGATCGGGATGCTCGACGTCCGCGTCACAGACCACGACCGATCGGCCCATCCGCGCCGCGGCGAAGGCCAGTCCGAGCACGACCTGGGCGGCTCGGGGGTCGAGATCCACCGGGACGAAACACGCGGTCCGGCAGGGGCCGGCGATCTGCCACTCGCGCAGGAGGCGGGCCATCGCCAGGTCGAGGTGGTCGCCCGACCGTCGGTCGATGTCGAAGGGGTCGCTGAACCCGACCACGTCACGGAACTCCTGCAACGCGCTCTGGGCCGAGTCGCGCAGGCGATGGCGGATGCTGAGTGCCACCAGGCCCCGCTCCTCGATGAACCACGGGTGCACCGTCCAGCGGGCCGTGATCGACGACCGGCCCGCCCACGCGAGCCCCACGAGGAGTCCGAGCAGGCCGCACCCGACGACCACGACCAGGGTCGAGTCCTGCACCTCGACCGCCGGGTCGGTCGCTTCCTCGATGACACGGACCTGGCCCGGCGCGCCAGCCTCCGCTCCGCCGAGGCCACCGGCGTCCCCTTCGACGAACGCGATGAGGTTGGCTCCGAGCGCGTCGACGACCCGCGGCGGCACCGTCCGGTCCTCGTCGCGCACGGTGAGGAGAATCACCCGGGTCGCCTCGTTCGCCACGGCCGACACCTCGTCGGGGGCGTCCAGCCCCATCGGTTCGACGGCATCGTCCACGGCGCCGCGTCGCGAGACCACGTCGGCATAGGTCCGCGCCAGCAGGCCGGCGGCGTCGAGCGTCGACCGATCGGCGCCGATCGGCCCGACGAGCAGCCGCGCACTCGACTCGTAGTGGGTCGCCCTCGAGG
>JBFIHN010000583.1:0-1977 GCA_041601775.1 Acidimicrobiales bacterium | reverse complement strand
GCGATAGTGCGAGACGAGATGGCCCATGAGCTCGAGCACCTGCAGCCGCGCGTTCTCGACCAGGACGAGCCGGCGTCCGCGGGGCTGGTCGCGGATGGCGGTCTCGGTCGCCGACACGTGCATCTCCACGATGTCGCGGGGTCCGGCCCGGAGGAACCCCAGATCGCGGGCGAGGTGCCGTACGCCGACCTCGGACGCTCCGGCCTCGGACGTGGCCTGGCGGCTCTGGAGGTCCATCTCGAGGAGGGCACGGTACCGCTCACCCAGGGTCTCGAAGGTGGCGATCGAGCGCTCCCGGAGCGGGACGATGCCCACGGTGTCGCCGGTGGCCGACGTGCCGTCGTCGTCGGCCAGGTCCGACAGCGCGGTGTCGAGGCGGCGGCGTTCCTCGAGGACCTCGACCCGGGCCAGGTAGGAACGGTGCCGGGCGAGCGTGCGGCCGATGACGTGCCACAGCACGGTGGCGTCGAGGTCGGTCGTGGGGACGTGGTCGTGCGCTCCCGCCCGGAGCGCGTCGAGCGCGAGCGACTCGTCGGATGCGCCGGTCAGGACCACCACGGGGCTCCGGGGCACCGCGTCGACCATCCGGAGGACCATGGTGAGACCGGCCGTGGTGAGACCGGTGAGGTCGGTGGCGTCGGGCCGGTCCAGACCGAGGAACACGACGTCGAACACGCGGTCCTCGACCAGCGCGACGGCCTCCGCCATCGAGGCCGCCGTGGTCACGACCGGGTGCGGGTTGCGCTCGTCGCGATGCCCGGGGGCGAGCATCGCCTCGACCGTGGCCACGGCGGGGTCGTCGCCGATACCGACGACGAGGATCTCGATGTCGCCGCCGGCACCACGCCATCGGCCGGTGCTGGCGGAGGTCACCTGTCGAGTCTGGGGCGGCTGTCGCCGCTCCACATGACGCGATCAGGCGTGGACGATGACCATTCGTGTCAACGTCGACGCTGCCCCGGACGGCCGCCGAGGCGGGTTCAGATCAGGCCGAGGCCCTTGACCGTCTCCATCTCGTCGACCAGTTCCTGGGCCGAGGCATCGATCCGGGCCCGGGAGAACTCGTCGATCTCGAGGCCCTGAACGACGGAGTACTCGCCGTCGGCCGTGGTGCACGGGAAGCTGGAGATGATGCCTTCCGGCACGCCGTAGGAACCGTCGGAGGGGATGCCCATCGACACCCAGTCGCCCTCGGGAGTACCGGCGAACCAGTCGTGGACGTGATCGATCGCGGCGTTGGCCGCCGATGCCGCCGACGACGAGCCGCGGGCGTCGATGATCGCGGCGCCGCGCTTTTGCACCGTGGGGATGAAGTCGTTCTCGAGCCAGTTCTGGTCGCCGCCGGCAGCGTCGAAGCCGACCTGGCTGCCGACCTGGGCGTGGAAGATGTCGGGGTACTGCGTCGCCGAGTGGTTGCCCCAGATGGTCATCCGGGTGATGTCGTTCACGCTGGCGTCGGCCTTGGCCGCCAACTGGGCGATGGCCCGGTTGTGGTCGAGACGGGTCATGGCGGTGAACCGCTCGTTGGGGACGTCGGGCGCGGAGTGCATGGCGATCAGTGCGTTGGTGTTCGCCGGATTGCCCACGACGAGGACCTTGAGGTCGTCGGCGGCGTGGTCGTTCAGCGCCTTGCCCTGGACCGTGAAGATGCCACCGTTGGCCTGGAGGAGGTCGGCGCGCTCCATGCCCGCCTTGCGCGGCATCGAACCGACGAGGAGCGCCACCTGCGCACCCTCGAAGGCGACGTTGGCGTCGTCGGAGGTCGAATACCCGCTGAGCAGGGGGAACGCGCAGTCGTCGAGTTCCATGCAGACGCCCTCGAGCGCACCCATGGCCGGTGTGATCTCGAGCAGGCTGAGATGCACGGGCTGGTCGGGGCCGAGCAACGCACCGCTCGCGATGCGGAAGAGGAGCGAGTAGCCGATCTGGCCGGCGGCACCGGTCACAGCGACCTTTACGGGAGCAGCAGTCATGGCG
>JBFIHN010000582.1:0-1978 GCA_041601775.1 Acidimicrobiales bacterium | reverse complement strand
TCGTCCACCCACCGGGCGACCGTGTACCGGACGCTCGAGTCGCTGGTGAAGGCCGGCATCGTCGCCCATGTCCACCTGCCCCACGGCTCGGCCCGCTATCACCTCGTCGACACCGCCCGTGCCCATCTCCACCTGCTGTGCCGCGAGTGTGGCGACATCATCGACGCGCCTCCGGACCTCCTCGACGAGGTCCGGGAACGACTCGGCGACTCAGCTGGCTTCCGCCTCGATCCAGACCATGTCGCGCTGACCGGCTGGTGTCGGCGCTGCGTGACCGACGTCGCCACCGCGGACTGAGTCCAGCGGGGTCGGGCTCCCGTACGTCCGCGAGGCCCCCGCCATCAGTTCGAGTCCGTCGAGACCGGGGAGACGATCGATCCGGCGATCGATCCGCTCGACCACGGCACGGCCATCGGATCCACCGAAGAGCGTGTCGACGAGATGGGTGGTCTCGTCCGTCGGCATCACCCCGGCGCCGACGGGGCTCCACAGGGCTTTGATCATCCAGCGGGTCGTGCGCTGCGCCGCTCGGCTCCCGTCGAGGTGCGCGATCGCCGTCTGACGGTAGTAGTCGATGTGGCGCCCCTCCTGCTTCATGATGCGCTTGAGCAGTTCGGTCAACGTGGGGTGGTCGGCGAGCTGCAACAGACGGGCGTACCCGCCCTGCGTCGTCCACTCGTTGATCACACCGAAGGTCATGTGCACGGCCAGGAAGTGCTTGGTCGCCGCCGAGAACCCCATCCACAGGATCGGGCTGGTCGTGATCCTCCAGCCGAGCCGTTGGCGCATGGTCCCGACCCGCGCTTCGCCGGCGACCTCGCCGTGGGCTTCGAGCACCCGAGCCAGCGCCTCGCCGTGCCAGTACTCCTCGAAGTTCCACATGGTGAGGAAGGTCGTGACCTCGGGGTCGTGATGCGCCTTCGTGTTGAGCAGGTTCCGCAGATAGCAGGACGTGTGCATCTCGACGTCGTGCATGAACCGCACGCACCGGAGATGCTCCGGCGACAGCGGAGCGTCGCGGAAGGCGTCGAAGTCGATGCCATCGAGATCGAGGCGGCCGGTGATGCGCTTGTAGGTGTCCAGGTCGAACGTCACGCCAACTATTCGGACCAATCGCCCATCTGGATGACTTCGCCCCCTCCGCCATCTTGACCGGCGGGTCAAGTTCGGACCATCCTCACCGGATGACGGATCTCCCGGTCACCCACGCCAGCACGGTCACCGAAGACCAGATCGACCATCTCGGCCACATGAACGTCCGCTACTACGGGACGAACGCGCAGCGGGCCACCCGGGCCGTGGTCGGCGGACTCGGTGTCGACCATGCCGAGGTCGCGCTCACCGACATCTACACCCGTCACCACCACGAGCAGCTGCTCGGCGCCCAGCTCGCGGTGCGCAGCGGGGTCATCGAGGCACGTCCCGACCTGGTGCGGATCTACCACGAGTTGGTCAACACCGCCGACGACACGTTGGCGGCCACGTTCGTGCACGGCTTGACCCCCACCGGGACCGCCATCGCCGAGAGTGCCCTCGAGCGCGTGACGCTGACCGAGATCCCGGCCCACGGCGGCAGCCGGTCGATCGACCTCGACGCCGACCCGATGCTGAGCGCGCCCACGCTCGACGAGGTCCGGGCCCGGGGACTCGAGATGCGCGAGCCACGGCGGGTGGGTGGCGAGGAATGCGATGCGTCGGGCCGCTACATCCCCGAGTTCGCCCCCATGCTCACCTGGGCAGGCGAGCCGGTCGGGGGCGGCGCCCGGGGCGACACGCTCCACGACGGCCCGAACGGCGAACGGATGGGTTGGGCGTCGATGGAGACCCGGATGATCTCGCCTCGTCTCCCGGCGCGCGGTGACCGGATCCAGAGCTTCGGCGCGCTGATCGAGATCCACGACAAGACGACGCACCGGGTCCAGTGGGCCTTCGACCTCGAGTCGGGCGACCTGTTGACCGGCTTCGAGACGGTGAGCCT